>DAISZI010000038.1:0-9854 GCA_036824885.1 Oligoflexia bacterium | reverse complement strand
TTACTTTAGTTTAAATCTATAACGCAGCACACTAAAACTCGTCACTCTCAAGGTATCAAGCAATTCATCAGAAAAACAGCTCATTGGAGGTAGTCTTGAGTAAAACAAGATTTTCGAGGTCCTGGTATCAGCTCCATGAGGAGATTGGTGACTCAAATTCGAGTGAGATTGGTTAAAAAAAGCTGCCAAATTGAGCTGAAAAAAAATGATGATTGAATCTCATTTCAGCGGATACAGTGGACCCTAAAAACTGGACAGGCTGCTAAGTTTGAGAAGTTTAAGCCGGATGTAGGCTCTTGAAGCAGATCCTTTCCGTGTGTTCGGGAGTAAAGAAACCCCCGATGAATCATTTACCCATCAATAGAATGGATAGATGCATCCCAGAGTCAGAGGATGAAAAAAATTCAAATAGACGAACAATCAATCACCTTGGGTATAGCATCAGGTGCCCTGAACCTTTATTCTTTGGGATGTAAAACCGAGATGATCAAATATTTCGATTGGAACTTAAGAACAAAAAAATGGGAAGCCTGTTCGACAAGGCCCCGATAAAATGAAAAAACTAGATCAGAAATCGCAACTATGAAAAAAAAAGCTCAATTTGCGTAGATTTTTTATAAAATTTCCTGAGCAAGGTCAATAGGGGGTTTCCGAGCTCTGAGCGTTCTTTTCAAAGTTTAAAATTTTGACTTATTTTTGTTCATTTTTGGGGTCCACTGTAAAATCCTGATAAAAAAAGTCGGATTTTTTGTTCCCGGATTTGAAAAGGAGCTTGGTTTTTCGAATACAGGGTTTCAACTTGCACCTCGTCTCAGGCATGTGTGTTCCAGACATCTGTTTTAAGTCCTGCGCAAGGAGCATGAAGTCATTAACGAGCAGTGGAATCTGAGAAAGCCGGGTCTTGTAAGAGGCTGAGAGATCTCTTAGAAGCAACTTGAGAGGAGAAGTTCTACTAAGAAGAGCGTTAACCCAAGGCGAACCGGTTGGGGGGCGCAAGATTTGGTTTGGCTTCAGCGGGGATCGGATGCTTTTTAAGGTCATGGCTGAGAGTGATGATCGTTTTTTCATTTCATGGGTCAACTCGGTAGGAGATTTGGTCTTTAGGTCAGGCGGTTCTTTCTTTTTCAAGATTTTTGTGGTTTCATGTTCCCAATTTTGTAGAATTTTAGTACGATGGAAGCATTTCACTCACCTTTTTTTTCAAAAAAAATAAGGCTCTATTTTAAGGAGAACTATGGCCCGCATTGCAACAGATAAGATTCGTAATATTGGTATATCTGCTCATATTGATTCTGGAAAGACCACGCTTTCTGAGAGGGTTCTTTTTTATACCAATAAAATTCATAGGATAGAAGAGGTGAAGGGAAAGTCAGGTGTTGGCGCTACCATGGATTTTATGGATTTGGAGCGTGAGAAGGGTATCACGATTCAATCGGCTGCCACTTACTGTGTTTGGAAAGATTATAATATTAATTTAATTGATACTCCTGGTCACGTGGATTTCACCATTGAGGTGGAGCGTTCTTTGCGTGTTTTGGATGGGGCTGTTTTAGTGCTTTGTTCTGTGGCGGGAGTGCAGTCGCAGTCGATTACCGTCGATCGGCAGATGAAGCGGTATAAAGTGCCTCGTATTTGTTTTATCAATAAAATGGATCGAGCTGGGGCCAATCCCTTTCGTGGAATCAAGATGTTGCGAGATAAGCTAAGCCACAATGCTCATTTTATCACTTATCCTATTGGAGCTGAGGATCAGTTCCGGGGTGTGGTGGATTTGGTGCGTATGCGGGCTATTTACTTTGATGGGGATAATGGGGAGCACTTACGTGAAGAAGAGATTCCAAGTGAGTTAGTTGCTCAAGCGAAGAAATACCGTGAGGAGCTCATTGCTGCAGTAGGGGAGTTTGATGAATTGGTAGAGATGAAGTACCTCGAGGGTGCTTCTGTTACGGAAGCGGAGTTAAAAACTGCCATTAGGAAAGCTACGTTGAGCTTGAGTTTTACTCCCGTTATGGTGGGCTCTGCTTATAAAAACAAGGGTGTTCAGCTTCTTTTAGATGCTGTCGTTGACTATCTTCCCAATCCTGCTCAAAAAGAAAATATTGCTTTAGACCAGAATCACGCGGAAGCGAAAGTGATCTTGCAGTCAGATGCTACCGTGCCTTTTGTGGGTCTTGCCTTTAAACTGGATGATGGTCGCTATGGTCAATTGACTTATATGCGTATTTATCAGGGAACTGTCAAAAAGGGAGATGTGATCTTCAATGCCGCTAATGACAAAAAGGTCAAGGTACCTCGATTGGTGCAGATGCATGCAGATGAGATGAATGACGTTGAGGAAGCTCAGGCTGGAGATATCGTGGCCTTGTTTGGGGTAGACTGTGCTTCGGGAGATACGTTCACTGATGGGAGAGTCAAGTACACGATGACCTCCATGTTCATTCCTACGGCGGTTATTTCCTTGGCCATTGCTCCGAAAGATAAAGCCGGTCAGAGTAATTTCTCTAAGGCTTTGAATAAGTTTACGAAGGAAGATCCGACCTTTCGTGTGCATCGTGATGAAGAGTCTGCTCAGACCATCATTAGCGGGATGGGGGAATTGCATCTAGAAATTTACTGCGAGCGTATCAAAAGGGAGTACAACTGTGAGGTAGTGGTAGGAAAGCCTCAGGTGGCCTTTCGTGAGACAGTTACGAAGCGTGGGGATTTCAATTACACGCATAAAAAGCAGACCGGGGGTGCTGGACAATTTGGGAAGGTCGTGGGTTTCATTGAGCCATTGCCAGCAGATGCTGCGGTTTCGTATGAGTTTGTGGATGATATCGTCGGAGGCTCCATCCCTCGTGAGTTTATTCCTGCCTGTGATAAGGGATTTCAAGAGGCCATTAAAGAAGGTCGTTTGATTGGTTTTCCGATTGTGGGTGTTCGAGCGGTCATCAATGATGGTGCAAGCCATGATGTGGATTCTTCTGAGCAGGCTTTTAAAACGGCAGCTTTGATGGCTTTTCGTGAGGCTTATGAAAAAGCCGGTCCTGTGGTGCTTGAGCCTATCATGAAGCTTGAAACTCAGGCTCCTGAAGAGTTTCAGGGATCTGTCATGGGACAAATTAATCAAAGACGTGGTATCATCGTGAATACTTCTTCTAATGAAGGTTATGCTGTGATTGAAGCAGAAGTTCCTTTGAATGAGATGTTCGGTTATTCTACGGACTTGCGGTCGACGACTCAAGGGAAGGGGGAGTTTACGATGGAGTTTTTCAAGTACGCGGCGGTTCCTAAGAACGTTCAGGAAGACATGGTCAAGAAGTATCAAGAGAAAAAAGCGAAAGAAAGGGCCTGAGCTCATGCAGACTTTTGTCACTTGTATTCATGTTTTTTGTTGTTTTTTCTTAGTGCTTTTAGTCTTGATCCAATCTGGCAAAGGAGCGGAGATCAGTACTTCCCTGGCAGGTTCTAGTCAAACGATTTTTGGAAGTTCCGGTGGGGCAAATTTCATCACTCGCTTGACTTCATCTATTGCTTTTGTATTCATGGCGACTTCCATGGCCTTGACTATCATGGGGGGGCAAGCGCATAGGAGTCTTTTCGAGGACTTGGGTACTGATACTACGGTAAGTGAAGAGGTTCGTCCTGTCACTTTACCTGCGCCAGTGAAATAGTCGGTGATTATAAAAAGCGCAAGGCTTCTTGGACGAGCTGAAGAAACTTCTTAGCTTGTAAACTTGCGCTTCCAACAAGCGCTCCGTCAATTTCTGAGCAGGCTAAAAGTGAGCTTAAGCTTTCAGCAGTGACACTTCCTCCATAAATCAACGAGGTTTGATCTGCTTTTCCAGTGGCTTTTTCCAGCAAGGTTCGAAGCATGCCGTGAATTCTTTGAATTTGTTCAGGTTTTGCTTGAATACCAGTTCCAATTGCCCAAACAGGTTCGTAAGCGAGAATAATTGATCCATTAAAATAGGCTTTTAACCCAGGTCCATTCGAAGGAAGTAAGTATTCTAGTTGTTTTTTGAGTACGTCTTCTGTGTGACCCTTCTCGTACTCTTCGAGTGTTTCTCCGAGACAAAAGATGATTTGAAATCCCTGTTGCAATAATCCTGAAGCGCGTTCCAAAAGACTTGCGTCTGTTTCTCCGAAATACTGCCTGCGTTCTGAATGTCCTAATAAAACGGTGGTGATTCCAAGCTCAGCAAGCATGGGGCCTGAGACTTCTCCTGTGTATGCTCCTTGTAGTTTGCCATGTGCGTTTTGAGCAGCAATTTTTAGGGGGAAGGGCAGTGCTTGGCTCAGGCAGGTCTCCAGGGAGAGAAAAGAAGGTATCATGTATAAATGAAGATTTTCTGGGCAGGTTTTCAGATCTAATTGCTCAAAAAAATCCTTTGATTCAGCTCGTGTCTGATTCATTTTCCAATTACAGGCAAGGGTTATTCCGCGTGGTTTTTTCATATTTCTAAGGCTTCTAAAGCAGGTAATGTTCCTTCTTGTAAGTACGCAAGGGCTGCTCCTCCTGCGGTTGAGAGGTGGTCAAAAGGCGTTGTTAGTTGAGCTTGAGCAATGGCTGATAAGGTATCTCCACCTCCTGCAATTCTCAAAGCAGGGGTTTCTGAAATGCATCGAGCAATCTCTAAGGTCCCCGAAGCGTATCGGGGGTCTTCAAATTTGCCTAAGGGGCCATTCCAAAAAAGGGTGCTTGCTTTTTCAATCACCGATTGAAATTGGATCAGGGTTCGAGGGCCTATATCAAAACCTTCAAGACTGTCTTCCGGAATCAAGAGGGGAATTTGCAATCGTTGGGCTTGGGTTAAAATGGTCTCTGCTGCTTGGACTTCTTGCGTGCGTGGCAGAGGGGTTCCTTCAGGAAGGGTTCTTTTTTGAGCTGCCCAAAAAGCATGAGCCATGGCTCCTCCGATGAGAAGACCCTGGACCCGTTTTAAAAGGGATTGGATGAGCTTGATCTTATCAGCAACTTTAGAGCCTCCTAAAATTGCAATGAAGGGTTTTTTAGGTTGATTCAGAAGTAGGTTGAGGTACTTGAGTTCTGTTTGGGCTAAAAATCCGAGTGCTTTCTCATGCATAAAAGGGATCATTCCGTAGGTAGACGCATGCTTACGATGTGCTGTGGCAAAAGCATCAAAAACATAAACTTGTGCTAATCTAGCAAGATTCTTAGCAAAATCAGGATGGTTGGCTTTTTCTTGAGGATAAAATCGCAAGTTTTCTAAAAGTAAAATCTCTTTGCGCTTGAGTCCTTGAATCATCAACTGAGTGCTTTCCCCTCCACAGTCTTCTACTAATGTGATGTCCTGGGACAAAAGCTCTGCCATCTTACGTGCTACAGGTTGCATGCTCCATTGAGCATCCCGTTTTTCAGGTCTTCCCAGATGTGAGGCAATCACGATCTTTGCATCTTGCTCCAAAGCGTAGCGGATACTGGGAAGTGATTTCTCAATACGACTGGCATCCTCAATGACTCGTATTCCCTCTTCATCCTGAGGTCCCAACGGAACGTTCAAATCAAGACGAAAAAATACCGTTCTTCCTGTGATAGGAAGATCACTCAAATTTTTCCAGGACATTAAAGACCTCGATCTTTTAAGTAACGGGTCAGATCCAGCATCCTGGCAGAAAATCCCACTTCATTGTCGTACCATGCAATGACTTTGATCAGGGTTTCATCAATTACTTGCGTTAAAGATGCATCTACGGTTGCGCTTTTCTGAGAGCCATTAAAATCAATGGATACTAAAGGTTCTATACAATACCCCAAAATACCTTGAAGATTTCCTTCTGCGTTTTTTTTTAAAACTTCATTGATCTCAGATCGTGTGGTTTTGTTCTTGAGTTCAGCGGTGAAATCTATCAAAGAAACATTAGGTGTGGGAACACGAATAGCAAGTCCATGGAGTTTGCCTTGTAAATGTGGGATCACTAAACCCACTGCTTGAGCAGCACCTGTTGTTGTGGGAATTTGAGATAAAGAAGCTGCACGTGACCGGCGAAGATCTTTATGGGGTAAATCTAAAATATTTTGATCATTGGTGTAGCTATGCACGGTCAGGAGCATACCTCGGACGACGCCGAAGGTATCATCAAGTACTCGAACAATGGGAGCTAGGCAATTGGTGGTGCAAGAAGCATTCGAAATAATATGGTGTTTGCTTGGCTGATAGGTGGATTCATTCACTCCCATACAAAAAGTGGCATCACAGTCTTGAGAAGGAGCAGAGATAATGACTTTTTTCGCTTTTGCTTGTAAATGCAAGGAAGCTTTCGCTTGGGAGGTGAAGATGCCTGTACACTCATGCACGATCAGATCAGGATGCTTCCCCCAGGGTAAAACTGAGGGATCTTTTTCTGAAAAAAGAGGAATGCATTGTGATCCTATCCGTAATTGGCCTTTTTCTAAGTGGACTTCTTTTTGTAGGGTTCCGTGAACTGAATCGTATTTGAAAAGGTGCGCCATTTGTTCTGGTGAGCTTAGATCATTGATTCCCACCACCTGGAAATCATCACGTTCTAATGCAAGTCTTAAGATCATGCGTCCGATTCTTCCAAAGCCATTGATTCCAATTCTTGACAGCGATTGATCTCTATGCATCATAGAGTTCTTATAACTGGTTTGGTGATTCAACTCAATAAGAGGTTTCATGATTTCTCAGAAGAAAAGAATGCAGTTGGTTTTGACCCTTCTCAAAGAGCATTATCCTGAGGCTCATTGTAGTTTGCATTTTTCTAATGCCTTTGAATTGCTGATGGCAACGATTTTATCTGCGCAATGCACAGATGAGCGCGTGAACCGAGTGACTGTGAAGCTTTTTGAAAAGTTCCCCCATCCTGAAGCCATGGCAAAAGCGAATATTCACGAGCTTGAAAAGATCTTACGTCCTCTCGGCTATTTTAAAAGCAAAGCCCGTTTTTTAAGAAATACCGCTGAAATGCTTTGGACTCAGTACCAATCAGAAGTGCCTTCGTCTTTAGAAAATCTCGTGAAACTTCATGGAGTGGGCCGAAAAACAGCGAATGTGGTCTTAGGTGTCTGGTTTCAGGTTCCATCCATGGTCGTAGATACCCATGTAAAGCGTCTGAGTTTACGACTTGGATTTACACGGTCGAAGAATCCGGTAACGATTGAGAGAGAATTGATGATTATTGTTCCTCAATCAGATTGGAGTTTGCTCGGGCATCTTTGGATTGCCCACGGCAGAAAGATCTGTGTTGCCAGAAAACCCAAGTGCCATCATTGTTTTTTGAATGCACTTTGTGAGAAAGCTACTGTTTCTGAAGTAAAGCCTGAAGCTCTCCGTTTGCATACATCTCGCAGATAATGTCGCAACCCCCGACGAATTCACCTCGGATAAAAATCTGAGGTACGGTTGGCCATTTTGTGTAGTCTTCTAAAGCGTCCCAAAGAGGATCATCTGCAAGAACATCGACTCCTGTGAGCTCTTTTACCCCTGCTTCTTGAAGTACTTTGCAGGCTTTTGCAGAAAAGCCGCATTGAGGAAAGCTGGGGGTTCCCTTCATGAAAATGACGACTGAATCAGCGTGAATTTTTTCTTCAATTTTACTCTGTAATGGATGTGCCATACGATCTCCTACGGAATTTGAGTAATTAGACTTAAAGCGTGGATTTCTCCTGAATCAATTTCTTGTTGAACCAATGCGAGTACCATACGGTGCCTTTGAAGAGAAGACTTGCCTTCAAAAGAACCTGAGATCACTTTTGCTTGGTAATGATCTTGTGTTCCGGTTAAATCAGACACTTCGACAAGAGTACCTTCGGCTAAGGTTTCAAGCTTTTGCTTGAGTGTTTCTAAAGTCACCTTTCTCTTATGTCAAAAAAACCAGAAAAATACAATGCCTAGGAGTTGAAACCAGTGACGAAAGCCTGTTTTTTCGTACCAGATGGTTCCCAGAAAAGGTCGTGATTGAAAAACCCAAGGGAGAAATACGTGATCTGCCTTCCAAAGTTCAAGGCCTAGAAGATTTTTTTGAGGGATGAAATGCAGTTCTCCTTCTGAGCAGGGGGGGAGTGGGGTTTGAAGGATTTTTTTCCCCAACTCAGAGCGTGCATTGAGTTTCACTTGAAACACAAAGACGACCCAGTCTTGATGCTTCTTCGGTCTAAAGTTAGGAAATTGAATCACACCTAAGGCTTGAAAGAGCTCGGTATCCAAGAGCCATCCAGACTCTTCTTGGACTTCTCTTTGTGCAGTTTGAAGGGGGGATTCAGAGGGTTCACATTTACCCCCTAGGCCATTCCAGAGGCGCTTTTTCCCAGGTATGGCATAGCGGTGGAGCATGAGTACTTCAGTTCCCACACGCACATAAACTAAAACGGAGGGGATGCAAAGCCTGGTTCCTGTTTCAAATGCATTTGTCATGCCCCATTATCCCGTATTTTGAACCAATTTTCAGATTTTTAGGGGGTGATAAGATACTTCACGAGGTTCGGTCAGTTTCGGGATGCCTTAAGGAGTAATGCATTGGTTTCATCGGAGGATGCGCAATCCGCGGGATCGAAGGTGCTTGTACGTGGCATCTGTGATTTGATTTCCGATGAGATCCAAATTGATCAGGCTCTGCATGCTAAATAAAGCCGTCCCAGTGCCTCCTATCTGTTTGTGGTCTTTCTATATTAGGGAGTAAAAAAAATGACTCCGAGATTCAGGGTCGTAAGATGCTATAAGCCCGAAACGTGAGCTTCTCCCTCTTTACCGATTTGATTTTTACCAAGATTTAATTCTTTCATTTTTTTCATAAAACGAAAATGGCGTAGACGGGCATTTGTAATTTGATTTTCAGAAAGATCTAAAGTTTCAATATTCTTCATATGCGCAATGTGTTCCGCGCCAGAATCACCGATTTGATTCTTAGCAAGATTCAAGGAGTAAATTTTTTGCATGGAAGCAATACGACCTGCCTCCATGTCTTCGATTTTATTGGATTGGAGATTTAATTCTTCAATGATTGCCGATCTGATTGTTAGTAAGATTCAAGTGGGTAACTTTGTGCATATGAGAAATGTTTTGAGCCTCAGCAATTCTGATTTGATGAGATGCGAGTTCCAACTCGGTTATATTGGTCGTTTGCGCAATATAAGCTGTCTCCTCATCTTCAATGCGATTGAAGTTAAGAAGTAAGTGTTTCAGTTTTAGCATAGCGGTAATGCTCTGAGTCCCCGCGACTTCGACTTGGTTTTTTCTGAGATTCAAGGTGTTAAGACTCTGCATAGTTGAAATGTATTCCGAGCAAGAATCACCAATTTGATTCTCAGCAAGCTTCAATATTTCAATGCCTTGTATTTGAGCAATGAAGAGCATGTCTTTGCGTGATTCGGCTGCGGTTAAGATTTAACTTTTTAACTGACTGAAGCAATCTTTGTGGATTGAACAAAGCCTATCTGGTTATGACTTAGGCCAAAGCTTCAATCTTTTGCAGGGTAAGAATCTTTAGAAATTCTTCGCCTGTGATTTGATTGGTCGAGAGATTTAAGTTTTTGAGCCCTAGTATTTGAGTGATCACGGATACGTCCTAATCATCCATATAGTGATTTTCCAAACTCTTCCAAAGGGAGTGTTCTCCAAAAATTGATCGACACAGAGAATATTTCCATTGATGACTCAAACTTCAAGAAATTTCTGAAGGAAAAAATTCACTTCAATTGATCTGTTGGAATAATGACCACGCGCTGCCCGCACCGCCTAAATTGTAAGTTTTTTTGGTTTACTGTACCGAGGTTATGCTTGAAGCGGTTCCAGAGAAATGAGAGCAGCCTTTACAAACAAGGGCTTGTTTTATATAGCACCTAGTGCCAGATAAAAAGGTCGAACGTACTTTGGACTGCTTGATAAACCCGA
>DAISZI010000297.1:0-2300 GCA_036824885.1 Oligoflexia bacterium | reverse complement strand
CCGAGGGAAGGCCTTTTTTTATTCTCGCTTCATAAGCTTGCTCGTTTACTTCATAAGAACAACCAGCAAAGCTGATACTTGATCGATATGGTATGAGAATGAATTCTGACATCAAAGGAGAGAACAAACTGACTCTTGTGCAACTTGCTTATATTGCTGGATTTTTAGATGGTGATGGGTCCGTACTTGCTCAGATAGTCGAAAGAAAAGACTATGTTTACCATTACC
This sequence comes from Oligoflexia bacterium, assembly GCA_036824885.1. GTDB lineage: Bacteria > Bdellovibrionota > UBA1018 > UBA1018 > UBA1018 > DAISZI01. The sequence continues at coordinate 2,072 of DAISZI010000297.1, read as the reverse complement.
AAATACGGTTCACAGTATCTTTTGTCCAAAAAACAAAACGAAAGCATTTTTTAATGCAATTACAAAAAGAGATCGGATATGGCACTCTCAGAGATCGTAATGATGGTATATCTGAACTTGCTATTATAGGATGGCAATCAGTAAACACATTATTAAAACAGTTACAACCTGTTGCAAGAATCAAACTTAAACAAATAAATCTTGTATTAAAAATTATTGAGCAATTACCCCTAACAAAAAACTCTCCAGGAAAACTTCTTGAACTCTGTTATCTAACAGACCAAGTGAGTGCACTAAACGATTCAAAGAGTCGAACTTTAGCTGCTGAAGATGTTGAGAAAAGATTCAAAGATTTAGGATTAATAGATGAAAAAAAGCCCCTGTAGAGACTTTTTTCAGATTCTTGTCTGAAAAAGATATTTTCTTTGGTGAAAGAAAGTATAATACGCCAACTCCTACTTCGGAATCAGAGTTAAGCTTGGTCAGGTCTAAAGCATCAGCTTCGCTGATCGATCAGCGAAGCTGATGCCTTATACTTGGTCTGAACAATTCGATCAAAAGGGGCTCGACTGCTTTGATTTAGAATATCAGTTTCGAAAAGGATGAAGATATAGTCCATGCTATTATGAAAATAATAGACTCACATGCGTGAGACAGTTCGGTCCATATCCAGTGGAAGCGCTACAGTATTGAGAGGATTTCTTCTTTGTACGAGAGGACCAGAAGGAACGCACCACTGGTGTACCAGTTATGGATTTTCCGTAAACGCTGGGTAGCTATGTGCGGAGTCAATAAGACCTGAAAGCATATAAGGTTGAAGTGCACCTCAAGATGAGTACTGTCTGGATTTCGATCCATAAGGTCTCGGCAAGACTAGCCGTTTGAGGAATCAGGTATACGCCAAGATTTCCTACTCGACCGAATGATTTTGACTTGAACGAAACTCCAAAAATCAGATGCGGATACAGGAACTGTAAATTCATTCACATGAATCATCAGCTTACTTTATTCGTTCTGATCATGGACAAAAATAAATTTGAGCTTAGGAGAATTTCTCCTGAGCTTAAATATGATACTCTGGTATCCACGGTTTAACAGAACTACACCAATCCTTCTCGAACTTGGTGGTCAAAGGTTAAACGGCTAAAATACTGAAAGGGAAGCCTTTTGGAAAAATATGCTGACGCCAGAGAATTAAAGCCCAGCTTTGCTCATTCTAGGGATTGAAGTATACGGGTCACATATGCCCCCATCGTCTAGAGGCCTAGGACATACGCTTTTCATGCGCAGAACAGGGGTTCGAATCCCCTTGGGGGTAAAAAAAAGAAGAGATAAAGCTAAAAACAACACTCATCACAAGAGTTCAGCAATAAGAAATCAGCTGCTCTCTCATCAAGCGAAGCTCTTTCACTACGAAGAATGCACCTCTTCTCCATGATTTTAAAACATTTCAATAGTTTATATATTAAAGATCTGTAAATATAATCAGTTTGTTTTATTAGCTTTTCTTAGTATACGGTCAATTTTTCAGTTTTTATACTATAATCAAGCGCAGAATCAGCAAAGCTGATCTACATAGCACCGCCATTATACCATATTAGGTGATCTAGTGGTTATCAAAAGATTTTTATGATTCCTTTATTTACAGAAAAATCCGCCCGAATTCTTGAAAATAATCAATATACTTTTGATGTGGACCCTTCGCTTTCAAAAACAGAAATTCGTGAACTTGTTGAAAAGACTTTTCAAGTCAAAGTTCTTTCTTTAAATACACATCGACCTCCTCGCAAAAAAAGACGTTTAGGTCAATACTTAGGTGTACGCCCTCAAGTGAAACGTGTTATTTTTACTCTTCGAAAAGAAGATTCAATTCCACTTTTTGAATAACTGAATCAGAGATAAGAATCAGCTTTGCTGATCGATCAGCAAAGCTGATGTCTTATACCTAATCGATCAGGTTGAGAGCAGCCCTCTCCTCTCATTTATGCCTGATATAAAGGAGAAATAAATATGAATCATGTAAACAAAAGACCAGAAAAAAAATTAACCGGTTCTATTTCACGATCAACTGG
>DAISZI010000037.1:6052-9871 GCA_036824885.1 Oligoflexia bacterium | reverse complement strand
GGGGCTTTTAGAAAAGAAAAAAGTGGAAAAATTCTTGGGTCGTGCTGAAATTCGTCAGATTTTCACAGTACCAAAAATCGGAACAATTGGAGGCTCTTGCGTGATTGACGGTAAGATCATTCGGGGCTCTAATGTTCGGTTGCTTCGAGATAGCCGTATTATTTTTGAAGGTAAAATGAGCTCATTGAGACGATTCAAAGATGACGCGAAAGAAGTATCTTCGGGCTTTGAATGTGGTATTGGCATTGAAAATTACCATGACCTTAAAATTGGAGATCTTGTGGAAGCGTACCAAGTGGATTACGTCACACCTGATTTGAATTGAGAAGATATGCAAGAAACTCGAAGAATGAAATTGCAAGCTTTGATACGTCAACAGCTTGTAGCATTGGTCCCCCAAGAGATCAAGGACCCAAGGGTGGTTCGGGTAACGTTCACTTCGGTGAATATCTCTCCAAATGGCGCACATGCGAGAATTTTAGTCAGACTCAACTGCCTTCAGGCTTTAGAAGGTCAAGCTACTTCCGAGACCATGAAAGATTGCTTAGCAGGATTGAACTCGGCTTCTGGTTATTTAAGAAATCTTTTAGGTAAGATCCTCTCTGTGAGACATGTTCCACAATTAGCTTTTGAAGAAGATGTAGGCTTTGAAAATGCTATCAAAGTCGAAAGCCTTTTAAAAAGCCTTTCCTGCTGAGAACGATGGTGAACGGAGGGCTTTTAGTTCGTAAGCCTCGGGGAATCAGCTCGTTTGACGTCATTCGAGCCCTTCAACCAGGAGCAAAAGCAATGAAAATAGGCCACACGGGAACATTGGATCCCTTCGCAGAAGGGCTTTTAATCATTCTCGTAGGAAAAGCAGTCAAGCTTGCTGAGTATTTTTTGAACGCTTCAAAAACCTACCGAGGCACCTGGTGCTTTGGAGAAACGAGTGCCTCTTTAGATCCCACAACGCCCATCCAAAAGGTTCGATGTGTTATCCCCTCTTACGAAACCCTCAAGAAACAAGCGCACACATTTACGCAAAAACCCTATGAACAAATACCTCCGATGTTTTCTGCCAAAAAAAAAGAAGGAAAACGTCTTTATGAGTTAGCGCGCTTGGGTCAAGAAACGACCCGTTCGAGTAAAACCTGCTTTTTAAAAAAGTTTACCATGGAAAGTTACGAGCCTCCTCATGTCACTTTTGAAGTAACTTGCAGCAGTGGGACCTACATACGAACTTTAGTGAAAGATTTTGCGGAATCCCTAGGAAGCATGGCTTTACTCAAAAGCCTTCTGAGAACGCAAAGTGGAGGTTTTGAACTCAAGCAAGCATGGACTTTGGAAGCAATCTCTGAGCACCCTCACTGGGAAGAGCTTCCTTGTTTCGTCCCCTTTGACCAACTCATGAAGCATTACCCCCAAGCTCAAGCCACCCCAAGTGAAGGTGTAGCGATAGCTCAAGGAAAACAAGAAGTAGTTCGAAGGCTTCTTCAAGAAGCTAGGGATTCAGAAACTGTTGGCATTTACCAAGAATCCCAACTCATTGCCATTGCCCAAAAAAAAAAAGAGCTTTGGCACCTAAAAAAAGTATTCATAGAGGCTTTTTGAGCGCTCATCAAGCATAAAATCTGAGAAGGCACTTGCAACCTTTTGAAAAACTTGTCAAGGTTTCTTCAGTGAAAATCAATCATTGAGATAAGGAAGACCATGAACCCCTCGGATACCGAACTCCTACAATGGGCAACTCAAGCAGCAGAAGCAGCAGGAGAATGCCTTGCCTTTTACTATCAAAAACCCTTGAAAGTACAAGAAAAACAAGGAATTAATCGACGTACCAGTCTGGTAACGAACGCGGATTTTGAAGCGCAGGAGAAGGTATTTGAAATTTTAAAAAAAAAGACTCCTGATTTTAGTTTTTTATCTGAGGAATCCGAACCTGAAATCCGAAATCATCCAGGCCGATGGATCTTAGATCCTTTAGATGGAACCACCAATTATGTCCATGGGTTTCCGATGTTCTGTGTCTCCATTGCAGCTCAGTGGCAGGAGGTCCTGAAGGTAGGGGTCATTCACCATCCTATTCTCAATGAAACCTACACTGCTATACGTGGTCAGGGCACTTTCCTCAATGGAATGAAAGTGTCTGTCTCACACACTAAAACTTTGAACCAATCTCTTCTTGCTACCGGCTTTCATTATGATGCACCTTCCGATTCCAAAAATTTTCGTCAACTCGCACAAAATGCACGGGGCATTCGAAGAACAGGAAGTGCTGCTTTAGATTTAGCCTATACCGCACGAGGTATTTTTGACGGATTCTGGGAACGCAATTTGGCACTTTGGGATATTGCAGCAGGTTGCTTAATGGTAGAAGAAGCCGATGGCTTGATCACTGATTTTCATGGCCATTCTTTTACGGAAAACCTCAAATCCCTCATTGCTTGCAACAAAATGCTCCATCCTTACCTACTTTCCCACTTACAATCCTCTTGAACAATCATTCTTATAGACTTTTAGAGCACATTCTCAAATAATGATTCGGTGTCTTGGTTTTATATTCTTCATCAATCTACCCATGAAGCCCTTCTTTTAGAGGCCTTGGTCCTTCTTGCCCTCGTTTTTTTTTATACTGTTTTTTGGCTAGTGGAATACAAAAAACACCGTTTTGAGACTATCTCCCATTTGAATGATCAAGCAACCTTTTACCTTCACGAAGTTTTGAGATTTTCAGCATTATTACGTTTAGAGATCCTCGGAAACCAAAAAACCGACTTAAATACTCTGAAAATACAACTGGCAGAGGAAAGAAAAATCACTGCCACTTTAGAGCAGGAAAAAAAACAATTACAAGCATTACTGGAAACGGCCCAAAAAAATACGCTTGAAAAAGAGGGCGCCAATAGCTCCTCAGCAACCGAGCTTTCTGGTACAAATTCTGAAATGCAAGAAAAAATCAAAGACTTAGAAGAGAAAATACAAGAATACGCTTTGCTGCAAGAGGATCTCGCTCATTTAAAAGAAATTTCAGAAGAAAACAAAAAATTGAAAAAACTTCTTGAAAATACGGTCCCTACTCCATCAGCACCTAAGAATTCCGTAGAAAAACCCCCAGAAGAACCTCAACCCGAGTCCCAAGTAAAGCCAGAACCTGACCTTCTTCATGAATTTGAAAAAATGTTAAAAAACTAAGCTTTTTTTAGTTTGCATCTTTTCCTCAATCTCGCTTAATGTCATAAGGATTGATGGAAAACAATCCGCGCGACTTGTAAGGTCGCTCATATCGTTTAAAAACAATCATTTTAACTGGAGGCAATCGACGTGACTAATTTAGAAAAAAATCCCAAGGGAAATAAAATTTTACCCGTAGCCTTACTGGTGTGCTTTTTAGGTATTTTTGTGGCGGTGGTCTTCCTGATGAAAAATCAATCCGCTCTCGCCTCCCGGCCTTATTTTGTTCACAAAGATCCTCCTCATCCCCGTGCTATGGCGAAAATTGGAGATGAAATTATCGACGAAGAAGTCCTCATAGGAGAGGATAAATTCGATTTCTTTGAATTAGAGAAAAAAAAATACGACCTTCAGATAGAGCGTATCAACAAGCTAATGATCGAAAAACTGATAGGGTCAGAAGCGAAAAAAGCGGGAATGCCTCTTGAAGAGTACATGAACAAAAAAATCATCCCAGCGAATATTGTGATTTCTGATGCAACTATTGCAAAATTCATCGAAGAAAAGCATATCCCCGCGGAACAAGCAACCCTCCATAAGGAACGTATTCGCGGTTACTTGCAAAACATGAAGAAACAAGAGGTCGTCCAGCAGCACCTAGCCATA
>DAISZI010000037.1:0-6042 GCA_036824885.1 Oligoflexia bacterium | reverse complement strand
AAGGTTGGCCTTCGAGGGGTGGAGCATATTGCGGCACCTAGCCATAATCACAAAACCTAATCCCGTTGAGATCTACATCAAGAAGCCTAAATTACAAATTTCAATTTCCGTCGATCAAGCTCCTTTATTAGGAAAAAAAGATGCGCCTGTCAGCATCATCGCTTTTTCTGATTTTGAGTGTCCTTTTTGTTCGCGTGGAGCAGACATCCTGAACCAAGTGAAAAAAAAGTATGGCAACAAAGTCAATGTTGCTTTTAAACACTTTCCTCTAGCCATGCACCAGCATGCACGTGAAGCATCGGAAGCCTCTATGTGCGTGAATGAACAAGGATCTGATAAATTTTGGAAGTTTCATGACCTGCTCTTCAAGAATCAAGACAAGCTTGATGCCAAGAATCTTGAAATTTTTGCAAAAAAATGTGGGGTAGATGAGAAAAAATACAAGGCCTGTGTAGAAACCAAGAAATACGCAAGCCTCGTCCAAAAAGATCTGGAGTCCGGTGAAAAAATCGGCATTAAATCAACACCCACCTTTTTTATCAATGGACAAATGCTCAGTGGAGCAGTTCCATTAGAACAGTTCTCAGAAATCATTGATGAGGAGTTACAATCCTTAGGTTAGTCCTTGAGGGGGGGGGGTACAGCCCCCCCTTTTTTTTTCTCACTTCCTTTCAAATAGCCAAACACACTCGGATCCTGTCAAGCCTTTTTCCCGACCCTACTCGTCCCACTGACGCGACCGCTATGGTATTTTTTCATAAGAAATAGCCTTCAGCCCTTCATGAGTTTTTTTCCATTCCAGTTGTACTTGTTTTGCAATACTGCAACTCATGCATTTTTGAATCATGGATCAAAAGATTTCATCAAATTCCTATAAAAATAAACTTAATCAATTTTTAGACTAAATTTAATCTTATTCATAGAATTCATGAAACGGGAACTGATTGCAATAATTCCAAAAACTGCTAAAAAAAAATTGATTTAAAAATTTTTTTAAAGTACAGGTTCTACATGAAAAAATGGTTCTTCGTTGGGATGCTGGCCTTTTTATACCATTCTTCTTTTGCTCATGCTATGCACTATGATAGTCCAAGCATTAAAAAACTAAAAACTTCACATTCGAATTCCAATCTACCCAGATGCCTCGTTTTTTCTCAAATGGTCATTACTGATGCCAAGTTTTCAGAGATTCTTCAATCAAACGATTCTCAGAACATTAAAAAATTAAAAATTTCACATTCAAAAATTGATCCTCAGCTATTTAAAAGACTGCCTTCAGGTCTTGAAGAACTATCTCTTGAATCTGTGATTGATCTTGATGGAAATGTTGTTGCAATGCATCATTTTTTAACAGATGTTGCCTATAGAAACGACTTAGAAAGGTTAGCTCTTAAAAATCAGCAAATAGGCGATTCCGAAGTAGTTTTGAATGCAAGGACTCAAAAACCTCAACCTCTCTGAAAATCAAATCACAGGCCAAGGTTTCAGCGAGATCACTCATATGAATGAACTTGAAGAGTTGAATCTCAGCGAAAACCAGATCGGTTCTTTTAGCATGAAACCATTGGGCTGCATGCCAAGCATGAAGCGATTAAATCTCGCTCACAATCAGATAGGCGATACAGAATTATTTTTGATTAAGCCCATGCAATCCATTGAAGAATTAGATCTTAGTTTCAATCAGATCGGAGAGGCTGGAGTTTCTACTATTGCTCAAATGCTCGGGCTTACGAAATTAAATCTTGCCAGCAATCATATAGAGGATGCTGGAGCTGCATACATTGCTATGCTCTCTGAGCTACGATTAAATTCTTATGAAAATCAAAACCAGAATTCCATCAGAAGGATGACAAACTTGAATCTTAGCTCCAATGTCATCGGGACAACGGGAGCTTCTTATATTGCAAAAATGCAGGGAATAACCCACTTAGATCTTAGTTCTAATAATATAGAAGATGCAGGAGCGACATATATTGCTCAAATGCAGGGAATAACAGAATTAAATCTAGGCTCCAATGGCATCGGAACAAATGGTGCCATGCACATCGCTCGGATGCATGGAATGAAAGTATTGAACCTGCAATCCAATAATCTGAGAGATAGTGGCGCTCAATACATTGCTCATATGAAGGGGTTAAAGAACTTGGATCTTTCATTCAATGGCATTGGAAAAGATGGAGCATCTCACATTGCTAAAATGAAGGAACTTGAAACCTTGAATCTCAACTGCAATCATATCGAAGATGAGGGGGCAGCTAGCATTGCAAAAATCAAGGGAATGAAAACCTTGCAGCTTAGCTCCAATGGCATCGGAGATATTGGTGCGGATCGCCTTTCCGAAATGCAGGGCATAAACGTCTTGAATCTGAAAACAAATAAAATAGGTGTATCAGGAGCAGCTCATATTTCTCATATGGAAGAGATCATAACCTTGGACCTAAGTGATAATCAGATTGGAGAAGCGGGAGCAGCTCATATTGCTCATATGCATAAAATAAAGCATTTAAATCTTGGTCTTAATCATCTTGGAGACAAGGGAGCAGAACATATTTCTCAAATGCATGGAATTGAAAATTTACTTCTCGATAATAACAATATCGGAGGATCTGGAGCATCTCATATCGCTCAAATGCATGGACTTAAAATTTTGTATCTGCATTACAATAAAATTGGAGAATCGGGAGTAGCTCAAATCGCCAGAATGCAAGGAATTGCATCCTTGAATCTCGGTTATAATAATATCGGAGAAGCAGGAGCAGCCTATATTGCTCGGATGCAGGGGATCAAAAATTTGTATCTCAGTTGCAATAATATAGGAGATTCAGGAGTAGTACATATCGCTCAAATGCAGGGGATTAACCATTTGGACCTGAGTTCTAATAAAATCGGAGAAGCGGGCGCAGCTTATATTGCTTCTATGAGAGGAATGAAACATTTGAATCTTGGTCTCAACCATATCGGAGAAGCGGGAGCAGCTTATATTGCTAAAATAAAGAGATTGAAAAGTTTGAATCTTCGTAAAAACAATATCAAAGAAGCGGGAGCAGCTCACATTGCTCAGATGAAGGGCATTCAAGCTCTGTATCTGAGTTCTAATCAAATCGGAGAAGTGGGAGCAGCTCATATCGCTCAAATGCAGGGGATTGAAACTTTGTATCTCGAAATGAATACTATTGGAGATGCTGGGGCAGGTCATATCGCTCGGATGCGGGGAATTAAAAACTTGAATCTCTCTGGAAATAAAATGGGAGTGCTTGGAGCAGCTCATATCGCTCGGATGCAAGGAATTCAGACTTTGGATCTGAGTTCTAAAATGTTTGAAGAACAGCTTAAAAATCAGATTCAAGAGAAAACTAAAAATCGAATGATCGATTGGAGTATTTTTGAGAATAATATCGGAGATACCGGAGCAGCTCACATTGCCCGGATGCAGGGGATAAAAACTTTAAATCTCGCTGGAAATAAAATGGGAGCTCTTGGAACAGCTCATATTACCCAAATGCAAAAGAAAGGAGTTCGTGTTTGCACACTTGAGCAGAAACTCACGATTGCGCATTCCCATGAAAATAAAGACCCGAAAGATTCTACCAAGTAACTTCCGATCACAGAGACCGCAATAAATCATGAAGCCTCAGAAGACCATGACAAGATCCGGACACATCCACCACGGGCAAAACAGAAATCTGAGTGTCTCTTTGTTCCATCAATCGTAAAGCATCTAGCGCCATCGTTTCTGGAGTGACGGTAATAGGGTGTGCACTCATCACCTGGTGGGCTTTCAAATCAAAAAACTGTTCTCTATACTTCAAAAAACGTCTCAGATCTCCGTCAGTGATGATGCCCAAAAGCTTGCTCTCTTTCATCACCAAAACAGCTCCCATGGATTTTTTCGTACTCTCAATGACAACCTCCTCCATAGTCGCTTCAGGAGAAACACTTGCAACGGAACCATACATAAAATCAGATACCTTTAAATGCAACCTCTTGCCTAAAACCCCACCGGGATGATTTTGAGCAAACCCACTTGCATCAAAACCTCGCATTTGCATCAGCGTAATTGCCATCGCATCCCCCAACGCAAGCGCTAACGTGGTACTGGTTGTAGGCGCAAGATTGTGCGGACAAGCCTCAGTTGCCACCTTCGCATCGATCCAAACCTGAGATTGATGAGCCAGTTGAGAGTCAGCATTCCCCCCCATACCCACAATGGGCACTTGCTTTTTATGAATGGAAGCAACGAGCTTAAGGACCTCTTCGGTATTTCCCGTGTAACTCAAAGCAAGCAAACAATCTTCAGAACGAATCACCCCCAAATCCCCATGCAACCCTTCCGTAGGATGTAAAAAAATAGCAAGGCTTCCCGTACTCGATAAAGTCGCCGCAATTTTTTGACCGACTTTACCAGACTTACCTACTCCCGTAACTACGATCTTTCCCCCTGCATCTAAAGTACGACTCAAATAGTCTAAAGCCTGCACAAAAGGATGCGGATTTTCCTGAATGCGTTGAGCACAAGCTGCAATCATCTCTCCCTCAAGGGTTAAAACACGCACCACTTCGTCAGCCCATTTTTTTTCCATAGTTCACCCTTCAGTTGCACAAAACTCAAGTACAAGAGACAATGATTCTCGTGAAATCTTTCGTTTTTCTAGCTATTCTTGGAACACTTACTTCCTGCATGAGCACCTATATGAAAAATATTGCAGGAGAATCATCACAGACCTACGAAAGAAATTACTTCTCGGATTTTAACACAGTTTGGCAAGCCGTTTTAGAAACTTTAAAAAATAATCAAATGGACGTCACCAATCGGGAGGGCGGGTACGTTCAAACTAAATGGATTGACAATACAGCGGAAAAAAACTTCACAGTTGCCCTGGGAACTGCCGGAGACTACCTCAAAGCCCAGTACCGTTTTCGCATCTGGGCTGCCAAGGGATTTTTTAATGGACATCCCGCCATCAAAGTCAGTGTCCAAAAAGAACAATTGGTCCAACGCGATGCTTTAGAAACCTGGAGAACTATTGCCACAGACTCCATCGATGAAATGACATTACTTTATCGCATTGGTAGACTTATTCTCATAAGAAATAAAATTCAAAAAGAACAAGAAGAAAAAATCAAAAAAGAATTTCAACAAAAATAGTATTTTTTATTAAAAATGCTATAATCAACGCGTAGCTTTTGATGTAATGGGGAGAATAATATGCCCATTGAGACTTCTTCTTATATTCCAGATATCCATCGTATCGAAGAAACGCTGAGAAGAGACGCTCAACGCTCTGAACAAAAATCAGAGCAAAGAATCAACAGTATCGAAAAAAATTATGAATCTGAAAAGATCAGGAAAGAAAAAAAAACCCAAGAAGAACTCCGTCGCATTCAAGACGCACATGATCAAAGCAATGCTAATCAACGATATAACTATCAAAAATCCTTAGAAAAAATTCGAGAAAACCATTATAACCAGTTTGGAAGAACAAAAGAAGACGAATCAAAAAAAATCTTAGAACAGCAGGTAAATCGGTTAAAAAATGAATATGATCAATCAGAAGAAATGAATAAGAAATACTTAGATCAAGCTCTTAAAAACTTTGAAACCAATGCCCAAGAGATAAACGAAAAAAACAGAAACAATTTAGAAAAGATCCAAAGAGATCATAATGAAGCAATCCATCTACTGAAAAATCAAATGAAAACTGCTTCTTTAAACGAACCACAAAAACCAGCAAAAACAGATCCCATCTCACAATCTTTAAAAGAAACCTTAGAAGATCAGGATTTTAAAATCAAACAATTACAGGATAACCATGCAGCCACTCTCAGAAATCTTCAAAATAAAGCCCAAAGGAAAGAACGTACGGACACTGAGAACTTGGAAGATAGGATCCAAGAGAAAGAAAAAAATTGGAAGAGCTTACTTCTTCAAGAAAAAAAAGACCATGATCAAGAAAATCATGAAAACCAAGCTCATTTAAATGAAATCATGAGCACGATGGATACTCTCAAAAAAGAAGAAAGAGCGTACTTAGAAACAAAAAA
>DAISZI010000296.1:0-2313 GCA_036824885.1 Oligoflexia bacterium | reverse complement strand
GTTCAGATATTTTTTCGAATGTATTGTGGTTGATCCACGCTTGAAACATACTGATGTAGAGCTTTTTATTTTCAGCAATCAGTTACTGTCTTACTTGACGAGATAATTGACGATACTTTCCTGGATCAATCTTATTAATTTTATCATATTTGAATAAAAAGTGCATAAAAGAAGCAATAGCGATTTCAAATTGAATTTTTATAGGAAATTCTGCTTATAAAATTTCATGATCCCGCCTTCCGCATTCATTATGGATCCTCTCTTTTTCAGGAAGTTGTTCTAGGACATCGTTGATCGCTTGTTGTATTTCTTCATTTTTTTCTGAGGTAAGATTTGAAATACTGTCTTTAATAGTAATTTGATCTATAACTCGATATATAGCCGCAAAAGGAGAAATAATTTCTTTCACCGATTTACGAAACAAGATGGCATATATAGGGTTCCTAGTATGAGTTCTATAGTTATTTTTTTACCTGATAGATATTGAAAAGTCCAAGAGTAAGGACTCTGAGTTCATTCTCATTTTTTGCCTCCTCAGCAGCCTGTAAAATTTCCTTTTCTAAACCATCTAAAACGTTATATTCTTCTGATTCCTGAAGATATTTAAATGTTAACTACCCAAGATTTAGATGAGATTCAGATCATATGTTTTTGATGTTTGTTCGATTAAAAAGTATCTGACATTTTCTACAGAAAAACTAAGGCTTTTAAATGCTCATGGGTTTGCATTATTTTTAGAAACTTATTGAGTTCTGTGGTTTCTTCCTCTAGGGTTATCTTTGGAAAAAGTGCTGATCCGAAAACAACTTTCTTGGGTTCTTCAGAGGAAAGATGAGAAGGTATCGATTTATCTATTTAAGCAGAATTTTTTGTACTTCATACCGCTACGACAAGAACATGTCTGATTTCGAGCGATTTTTTTCTTTTATGACAAAGAAACTCAATTTCCATTGAGTTTTCCTTGACAACTCAACCAGATCTTCATGGCACAAGGGTAAGCCATGATTCCTAAATTTGTTTCTAAGGATTTTCTTGGATAAAATTTTCAGTATTTTAGCAATTTTGCTATCATGTAAGATGATCGTGTAAAGCCTGAGCAGAAGCTTTCGAACTTTATACTCTGATACGAATAATCAACTGTTCTTGCAGGACATCTTTGCTTTTATATTTTTTTATGAATATGAAAGCAGTAGTTACTTTCTGGAATATTTCATCTTTAAAGTTTAGGTGGCTTTGTTGGATTTTTACTTGTATCCTTCTCTCCTATTAACGTGTATTCTCACTGAGTATTAGGAAGGATTCAGATTTTCGTTTTAGGTCATGTCTGAGATCGGGTTAAGAGAGCATTTTTCCTTCGAGGATAAAAGTTGCTCCGTGCCCTAATCCCTTACTTGAGGCGTTCAGACGCATGCCCATAGCTTTACTTGCTGAATTGGCAAGATAAAGGCCTAAGCCCGTTCCTGGAATGGCGTGAGGGGATCCCGTGGCAGAGCGATAAAAGCGTTGGAAAATTTTTTTGGCATCTTCTGGAGGAAAGCCTAAACCTTGATCCTTAAAATAAATTCTGAATGTAGATCGTGTTAAAAATCTTGCTGCTGGAAGCATTTGGGTATGGATGCAGAGTTCAGGTGTTTTTTTAGAGAATTTTTTCACGTTGCTCAAAAGATTATTGATGATTAATTCAAGAGCGGGGAGGTTCATGGCTATTTCGAAAGATAAAGGCACTCCTGTACGATGCAACGAAGCTTTAGGACCCAAAAAAGTTTGCCATTGAGGTAATGCATTCTGAAGCCAGGTTTCTAAATGCAGGTTTTCTTGCTGAATGTGAGGGTGCGTTTGAAAGCGTGCCGCTTCTAAAAGCATATCTACGTAATTTTTTAATCGTTCTAATTCGATTTGATGGGACTCCCAAAGGCACTGGGCTTCGGCGGGAGAAAGTGGTTCAAAAGTCGATTCACGTAAATGTTCAGGGAGCAAGAGGGAGGAGCTCAGTTGAAGCGATGCTAAGGGCGTTTTCAGTTCGTGGCTTACCGTTGCTAAAAACTCCGATTGCAATTGGTTGTAACGCATTTCTCTTAAAAGCTTGATAAAAAGCAGGACGGTCAGAGTGAGGGCAGCGATAAAGCCCAAAGTCCCAATCAGCATTTTCATCAGAACCGAAGTTCGAGCTTGAGAAAAATGCCGAATCAACTCTAAATTCCAGCCCATGGCAAGCAGGCTGAGTAATATGGCTACAAATACAAAAAGAAGGATCCAGAGATCGCGTCTTTTGGTCATTTAAAGATGTAGCGTGCGACCCGCAACTGAAAACGC
>DAISZI010000036.1:0-9910 GCA_036824885.1 Oligoflexia bacterium | reverse complement strand
TTTAGGAAAAAAATATGCTCAAAGATTTTAAAGTCAATACTCTTTCTGGTTTTATTGTTTTTTTGATGGCCTTACCTCTTTGTTTAGGCATTGCCTCAGCAAGCGGATTTCCTCCTGTAGCAGGATTGATCACAGCCATCACAGGAGGCATTTTTTCTAGTTGGCTAGGAAGCGCACGTCTCACCATTAAAGGACCTGCCGCAGGACTCATTGTCATTGTACTTGCAGCCGTTCAAGATCTGGGTCAAGGCGATCTGACGCTAGGTTACAAAAGAACGCTAGCTTGCGGCCTCATGGCAGGAGTACTTCAAATACTATCAGCTTGGTTGGGTTTTGCAAATATTGTCGCATTCGTACCTTTTTCTGTGCTTCATGGTATTTTATCTGCCATCGGCATCATCATTATTTTAAAACAAGTCCCTATCCTATTAGGTGAACCTTATTTCCGATCAGATGCACTTCATTTTTTCGAAAAAATTCCTCAACTAGTAAAAAACATTGTTCCAGAAGAAGCAATCATTGGATTCACAGGACTTGCTCTTTTGATGGCTTTTAGATTTTTTGCTCAAGAAAAAATTAAAAGATTTCCCGTTCAAATTGCTGTCTTACTCGTAGGTATGTGCATAGCTGTTTTTGATGGCTTAAATCCTCTGATCAATCAAAATTTATCTCAATTTTTTGTCGTTATTTCCTCACAACCTTTAGATGCGATTTCTTTTCCAAATTTTCAAAATATTTTTGATTTTTCACTTTTAAAACATACGCTTTTTTTATTCTTAGTATGTTCGATTGAATCAACGGTAACTGTTAATGCTATTAATGCATTAGACACTCACAACAAAAACTCTAATTTAAATTACGATTTGTTTTCAGTGGGCATTGGTAATATCATTGCTTGTTGTTTAGGTGGATTGCCTATGATTTCTGAGATTGTACGAAGTCAGGCAAATATTGACAATGGCGCTACTCATCAAACAGCAAATTTCATGCATGGATTTTTCATGTTGGCATCTCTTTTCTTATGCACTAATTTTTTAAACAGAATTCCTCTTGCCTGTCTTGCTTCTATGCTGATTTATACGGGAGCAAGACTTGCTTCCTGGAAACAATTTCAAGACGCCTATCATCTTGGAAAAAGATATTTTTTCATTTTTATAAGCACTCTTTTATGCACTGTTTTTGTTGATCTTTTAGTAGGCTTATTGGCAGGCATACTTTTAGAGTACAGTATTCGTTTATTTAATAAAAAATTGCTTCTAAAATCAAAATACCATGGATAAAAATTTTTGTTTAAAAGAAAGTCTTGAAAGCATCAAGCATTTGCTTCCGAAACAATTCCCTATTAAAGATTTTGTTCATCACAACACACTTCATGCATTCGAAAACTTACCTTTTGAAGAAGCACTCTTAGAAGCCTCAAGCATTTTTGACGCTTCTGCTTATCTCAATTTAAATAAATATCGAAGTATTTTTAAATCAAAAAAAATTGATGCGACTTTTTTAGAGGCTTCTATTCAAGAAACCTTTTCTAAGTCTTTTCTTGCCGATACTTACTTTCATAAAAATGGACTATTTTTAGTGCATTTTTTTCTAAAAAATTATCAAGAAATATCCGATTTCAAATCGTTCTATGCCAATTACGTTCCCAAAAAAATGACCACTCGTGAATTAGGAAAATTTTTTTTTAAGATCAACCAGCTATTGCCAAAGCATGTTTCAAAAAAAAAATTCCCAAGAATGCGCTTGATCAAACAAAAAAAAATTGATCTCAACAAAATAAATCGTATTTTTATTAAACTTCTGAGTCATTATTTAGATCAAGGCATTTCTGAATGGGAATTTCCCTCAGCAGAAAAAGGTTTTTATCAAGGATTTTTATCACTACTAGAAAATAATATAGTCTCTTTAGCGATATTTGTTCAAAATGAAGATCTTACGATTTTAAGAACCATGAATCCAGAAAAAGCCATTTATTATTATTTAGATAAACTCTGTTCCGAAGATTCTGAAAAAAAAGACTACATTCAAGAAACGCTATTTGCTCATATAGGTTGGTCGGGCATGGTTTCTGTCATTGAAGATCAGCCTCATTGCCTTCGAAAAAAAAGACCTATTAGTTTAATGGAAATTTTAGCTGTCAAACTTTTTTTAGAATACGAACTCATGGCACATACAACGCCTTCTTCTGAAGTTGCTTTAACGGTTTTTTCAGAAAAAAATCGAAGTTTTGGATCCATGGTTGCTCATCACAAAAGAAAATCTCATATTGCAGCTTTAACCAGTTTATTCATGCAATTAGAAATTGATATGAATATTTTTTCAGAAAGATCTAAAAAAAATATTTCTTTTTTAGAGCAAGTTTCAGTTTTAAAACTTCAAGAAGTATTTCATAAAGCTTTAGAAAAAGCACAGTACCACTCGTTTCTTGCCCAATTACAGCATAACGCAAAAAGAAATCATGATCAAAGAAACCAAAAACCTCGACCCATCACAGCTATTTTTTGCATTGATGATCGAGAAGCTTCTTTAAGAACCTATTTAGAAGAAGATCCCATGATACAAACTCAAGGTGTTCCCGGTTTTTTTGGAATTGATTTTTTATTCCAATCAAGTCAAGCTCCTCATCCAGAAAAACTTTGCCCTGTTACTGTGATCCCTCAACATATTGTCAGAGAAATCCATGAAGAAACTTCTTTTTTTTTGAAAAATTTAAAAAACTTTTTTCATGCGGGTATGAATTCTTTTTTGTTAGGATGGATCTTTTTACCTCTATCTGCTCCTTGGATTTTCTTAAAAATTTTAATGAGAATATTTCTACCAACAACTTATGCCTCTTTTCATAAAAGACCTTTTGTCCTTAAGAACTCTCGATTAAAATTCATTCGAGAAGGAGATTCAGAAACGCTTCCTAAGAAAGGATACACTTTTGAAGAAATGGCAGAACGGGTTTCAGAACTGATCAAAATAGTAGGTATGGAAAAACTAAGCCCACTCATCGTCATCATGGGTCACGAATCATCAAGCATCAATAATCCTCATTTTGCAGCGTACGATTGTGGCGCTTGTTCTGGTCGATCTGGAGGCGCTAACGCTAAAACTTTTGCACTGATGGCAAATCATCCCCAAGTTCGAGCAATATTACCCTTGCCAGAAGATGTTTTTTTTATCGGAGCACTTCACAATACCGCAGAGGATACTTTAACCTTTTTCGATGAAAAAGCCATCCCCCCCAGTCATCAAACTTTATTCAACACATTCAAATCATCCGCAAATCGCGCTTTAATCAAAAACGCTAAAGAAAGAAGCAGAAGATTTGAACTAATCCCTTTAAATACAAGTCTTAAAAAAGCTCATGAAGAAGTCATTCTACGTGCTTGTAGCCTTTTTGAACCAAGACCCGAATACAACCATGCAACCCATAGTTTTTGTATCGTAGGAAGAAGGTATTTAACTCATCAATTTTTTACCGATCGAAAAGCCTTTTTACAGTCTTACCATCCTGAAACCGATAAAAATCACTTTATTTTAAAAAATATTCTTAATGCGGTTGTACCTGTTTGCACAGGCATTAATTTAGAATATTTTTTCTCGACGATGGACCACGAAGTCTACGGAAGTGGCACCAAACTTTCTCATAATGTTGCATCTTTGCTGGGAGTCATGCACGGAGTGAATGACGATCTAAGAACAGGCCTTCCTCGACAAATGGTAGAAATCCATGATCCCTTACGCTGCCTTTTTATCATCGAAAAAAAACCTGTACAAATTTTAGAACTTTTTCAGTCTTTTTTATTCACTCATTACTTCGATCATCGCTGGGCTTTTTTAGCAGCTATTGATCCAGAAGATGCTTCTATCCATTGGTACCATCAACGTCAATTTCTTCCTTTATTTCTGAATAATGAAAAATTTGAAATCTCAAAACTTGATGATTTTATTAAGGAAAGTCGCGAAGATTTAAAATTCGGACTCATTCAGCAGGAGTTATGATGAGCGAAATTTTATTAAGTGTGTTTTTTAGCCTAGTCATCCTGACGGTTCTGATTCAAGCTTTAGGTACCATTTTTTTGTTTCCAGAAAAACGACAGATTCGGCTTTTTTTATTGGGTCTTTTGAATCAATCTCTGCTTTTGTTGAGCATCACTTTCTATTTTTTCTGGAACCATTGTTCAGTCATGCATACCAGAGATATTACTCTTTTTAAAAGTCCCCATTACGATTTTATTTTTTCTCTTCAATTGGATAGTATCTCACTTACCATGATGTGGTTAACGTGCTTTTTTGTTAATATCATTGCTTTTTTTGCAAGAAGATATATGCACCGCGAACCAGGCGTTCAGAGATTTTTTCTTTTGATTTCTTTTTTTGTATTAGGCATGTACCTTACTTTACTCTCTCCTACCTTATCCCTTTTATTCACAGGTTGGGAAATCGTAGGCATTTCTTCTTATTTACTCATCGCATTTTACTGGGAAAGAGAAAAAGCTGTTTTTAATGCAGAATATATTTATTGGATTTATCAGATATCTGATCTAGGATTTCTCCAAGGGGCTTTTTTTGCAAATATATCCTCTCTTCATACTTTTGGAGCATGGTGCACAGGCATTCTCATACTGCTGACAGCTTTTGGCAAATCAGCTCAATTTCCATTTTTAACTTGGCTACCCAGAGCTTTAGAAGGACCAACACCTTCAAGTGCCCTTTTTTACGGAGCACTTTCCATTCATTTAGGGCCTTATCTTCTCCTCAGAACAGAACCCGTATGGCGTACGATCCATGGATTCTCTTTATTATTAGGCATACTAGGTGCTTTCAGTGGAATACTTGCTTATCTTTTAAGTCTTTCTCGAAGCACCATCAAAGGAAAAATTGCTTATCAAGGCTCCTCACAAATTGGAATCATCATCCTTGAAATTGCTTTAGGCTTTCCAAGATGGGCCTTGTTCCATACGGTAGCACACGCTCTTTATCGCGGCTACCAACTGCTAGAAGCTCCTTCTATTATTGTCAATGAATTACAATTACAAAAATTCAAAATAAAATCACGATGGTTTTTTTCCTGGACCGAAACTTTACCTAAAAAATGGATCAAACCTCTTTATCTATTCGTTTTAAATGAAGCTTGTATTGATCTTTTTTTTTCCTACATGATTCAATCTTTTTCTAAAAGAAAAGTTTTTTACCAATTATCTTTTTTAACAGGTTTCGTCTATTTTATTTTTCAATCAGAAAGCTTTTCCCTGAGAATCATTTGTACTTTAGTCAGTTTCATGCTGCTTTGCTCTGTCTTATCTCTTCATTTACAAGCGATAGGACCTTTTACCCTTCTTTTTTTGGTCTATTTAAGTCAGGTTTTTGGAATGGCCGCAACACTAGTTCTTCATCCCCAATGCTCTCAACAGATAATCGCTTGTTTTTTCACCTTTACAGGAAGCTTTTTGCTTGCTTGGACAGCATTATCTCTGTGCTTTTCCGGAAGAGCCTGGGGGAATCTCTTTCGATGGCATGGCTTAATACGTTACTACCCATTAACAGGTGCTCTTTTTTTTCTCGGAGCTTTAGGTCTGACTGGATCCCCTCTTGCTTTTACTTTTATTGCGGAAGATTTTATGATGGTCCATCTCGTACCTTGCAATGCGATGGCTGCAACTTTAGCCTGTTTAGCCTATATCCTCAATGGGGCCAGCATGATTCGACTTTTTGGATTTCTTTTTTTATGCACAAAACCACAGGTATTCCATGATCCCCTCAGAGACCATGCTTTAACCTACTTCCAAGCCGCCTGCTTACTGAGCGCTTTCTTGATCACACAAAGCATCCCCTACTTAAGCTGGTGAACTTAGGTGCCTAAATAAGTGACTAATCGATACGTACACAAAAAAGCAAAGGCAATACTGGGAACAGCTACGACTACCATGATCAAAGCTAAAAAAACATTTCTCAAATACATAGGACCTCAAAGTCACGCTAACTTAAAAGTTAAAAAACCTCAAGCGCCTCCCTTAGGTTTCAATTGATTTCTCAATTGAGCTAAGTTTCCAAAAGGATTGTTAAATGCTTCTTTAGGTTTTCTCATAGAACTAGAGGCGGGTTTAATCGGACTCGTTTGAGATATCGGTTTGATCGGGCTATGCGTCATTTTAGGACTTAATTTCTGAGGCTTGGTTTTTTCGACAGTATTGCGCATCGAAAGAGAAATCTGATTTTTTTCTAAATGCGCCTCAAGAACCCTTACTTGAACCTGATCCCCCGGCTGTACCCTCTCTCGTGGATCCTTAACGAATTTTTCCCCAAGCTGAGAAATATGGACCAGCCCATCTTGATGCACCCCTATATCTACAAAGGCTCCAAAATTAGTCACATTCGTGACAATGCCCGGACAAATCATCCCCACCTTTAAATCCTGAATCGTTTGAATATCCGATCGAAACTGAAAATAACTAAAAGATGCGCGAGGATCACGACCCGGTTTTTCCAGTTCTTGAAGAATATCCTCGTAAGTAAAAGCCCCCCATTCCTGCTTAAGCCTCTCTTGAAGTGCTTTTTCTTTCAGAAATGCAACCCCCCCTCCAATCAAATCCTTCACTTCTTTTTGCATGGACTCAGCCATCGATTCTAATTGCGAATAATGCTCCGGATGAACCGCCGTATTATCTAAAGGATGATCCCCATCAGGAATCCTTAAAAATCCCGCCGCTTGCTCAAAAACCTTTTTACTCAATCGAGGCACCTTAAGAAGGTCCTGACGGGATCGAAATAAACCATTTTTCACACGGTATTCCACCAAAGAACGAGCAAGTGCAGGACCGATTCCAGAAACATAAGAAAGCAAATGGTAAGAAGCAGTATTTAAATTCACCCCCACCTGATTCACACAAGATTCTACTAAAAAAGTTAAATTTCTCTTGAGTGCATGAGCAGATATGTCGTGCTGGTACTGACCCACTCCAATACTCTTAGGATCAATTTTAACCAATTCTGCCAACGGATCCTGAAGACGTCTGGCAATAGAAATAGCCCCACGAACGGTCAAATCAAGATCAGGAAACTCCTCTCTGGCCGTTTCACTCGCACTATAAACGCTTGCTCCAGACTCACTGACCATCACCACAGGAATACTTAAATCAGCAGTTTTCAAGATCGTACGCATCCAAGTCTCTGTCTCGCGACCCGCCGTCCCATTGCCTACCGCTACCGCAGCAATGCCACCGGTACGAATCACTTCCGCCAAAAGTGTTGCTGCCTTTGCTTGCGTCTCTTCAGAATTTAAATGAATCACAGCACTTGCCACATAATCACCTAAATGATTGACTACAGCAAGCTTGCATCCTGTTCGAATCCCCGGATCTACTCCTAAAACAGCTTTCGAACCAAAAGGAGAAGCAAGCAAAAGCTTTCTCGCATTTTCGACAAAAACTTCAATAGCTGCTCCATCCGCCACTTTTTTAAGCGATTGATGGACCTCATTTTCGATACTTAAAAACACATGGGCCTGATACGCAAGTTTGGCTGCCTGCAATAACACCTGAGTTCCAGGAGCATCCATGACCGTGCAAGCCTCTGATTCAAAAGCCGCAAGAAGTTGCTCAAACCGAGGATCCTCACTAGGACCCTCTAAATGAAGCATGAGCTCTTCTTCCGTCCACCCTCGCTTCATAGCTAAGTAGCGATGAGAATTCTCAGGTTTCAAAAGCGAAAGTACAGACTCAGTAAAAGAAAAATAACGCTCAAATTTACTTGGATTTTTTGCTTTTTTAGCCTTTTCACTACGAAGTAGCCCTTTGTCAAAAAACTCAGTTCTGACTTTTTGTCTTAAAACTTGATTTTCTGAAAGTCTCTCAACCAAAATATCTCTCGCCCCATCGATCGCCGCGGATGCATCCTGAATACCTTTAGCTTCGTCACGAAAGGTAAATGCCCAAAGCTCCAAAGTCTGTCCAGGCTGTGGAACCTCTAAATCATGACCACAGTTCCAGATCCAATCCGCAAGAGGCTCTAACCCTGCTTCCTTGGCTAAAGTTGCCTTCGTTTTTCGTTTTTGCTTATAAGGCAAATACAGATCCTCTAAGATTTGCATTTCAAACGTTGTCAGAATTTTTTCTTTCAATTCTGTAGTCAATTTTTTTTGATGCTCAATTTCCCCTAAAATAAATTTTTGTCGTTTAATTATCTGCTGCCATTCCTCCTGAGCATCGATGACCGAACGAATCGCCACTTCATCCAATCCACCTGTATGCTCCTTACGGTAGCGCGCAATAAATGGAACAGTAGACCCCTCTTCAGAAAGTTGAAGTACCGCACGAGCAGACGCGATCAGTATTTCAGGATGAGCTGCATGAAACCAATTCTCAAAAGTCACCAAAAACCTCCCAAAAAAAATCCACAATCAAAACCAGCATATTATAGAACAACTTTTTTGAAGGAGCGAGTTAGATCTTGATCAAAAATCAAAAAAACCATACTGTTTCCGTGTGAATTTAACTGTTCAACAATTATCTCGGTGGATTGATGCTGCGCAAGGTCGCATCAAGTGTGACCTCATCCTAAAAAATGCAACTTTTTTAGATGTTTTTTCTTGCACCTGGAAAAAAGGAGAGCTTGCTATTTTAGATGGCGTATTCGTGGGGGTCGAGCCGGGACTACAAGCTTCCCAAATTTACAACGCCCAAAATCGATGGATTGTCCCTGGCTGGATTGATGCTCATGTGCATATTGAAAGCTCGATGATGACTCCTGAGAACTTTGAACAAGCGGTCTTAAGAAGGGGCACCACCACCGCTATCTGTGATCCTCATGAACTTGCTAATGTCTCAGGAAAAGAAGGTATTGCCTATTTTTTAGAAGCAGCCTCTGAACTTAACTTGAATTTACAAGTGATGTTAAGCTCTTGTGTTCCATCCACCCAGATGGAAACGAATGGCTCCGGAGAAATATCCTCAAAAGATCTGGCTTTATTGCAAAACCATCCTCAAGCACTGGGATTAGCAGAAATGATGAATGTACCTGGAGTCCTGCAGAGCGATCCAGAAGTCCTGAAAAAACTCGTACAATTTAGTGCACGTCCTATCGATGGGCATTGTCCATGCGTAAGCGGCAAGAAACTTGCGGCTTACACCTTATCAGGAATTTCCAGTTGTCACGAATCTTCTGAGTTATCAGAAGCTTCAGAGAAACTCTCTCAGGGAATGGCTATTTGGATACGAGAAGGAAGTGTTGCCAAAGATTTAAAGAGACTCATGCCCTTGCTGCGTTTAGAAACTACCGGAAGCATAGGCTTTTGCACAGATGATCGCAATGCCTTGGACATCTTAACTGAAGGGCATATTGATCACCTAGTTCGAACGTCTCTCCTCGCAGGAATCCCTGCAGAATGGGTTTTTCGAAGTGCTTCATGGACCCCTGCCCAGCACTATGGTTTGCACCGAGGATTCCGCCGAATCGGAGCTTTAGCTCCTGGATATACAGCAGATTGCGTTGTTTTAAATGATCTTTCTACCTGTGAAATTGCAGAGGTTTTTAAATCAGGTCAATCTGCCTCAAACCTCGAAACTCCTTCATTAAAAGATCAAGCAAAATGTTTTGAAAACTCTGTCCATATCGCAATCCCTGAAGTTCAAGATTTACAAGGACCTCAAGGATTAGTGCATACTATTGGCGTTTTAGAGGGAAAGATCCTCACTGAACACCGCATTCGAAAAAGCCAAGATCCTGGTATTGCACATTTGAGCGTTTTAGAAAGACATGGCCATGGCTTTCCTCCGAGCAATGGGTACGTAGAAGGATTTGGGCTCGAACTCAACGGTGCTATTGCCTCAAGTGTCGGTCATGACAGCCACAATCTGATTGCAGTGGGAAGCAATCCTTCGGATATGCGAGTCGCTTTTAGCTGCTTAGCCAAGATGGGGGGAGG
>DAISZI010000035.1:0-9999 GCA_036824885.1 Oligoflexia bacterium | reverse complement strand
TTGATCAAAAGCAGCAGCTTTTAAATAGTTTACGATCTGCCCGTGAAGAAATCTCTACCTTACAGCTTAAAAATCACAAGGACTTGCAGGCTATTCATGCTGCTGCTGAGAAGATTCCCTGGAAAACGTACTTCGAATCTGTGGCAGCACAGGTAGGCATTGAACCGGCAAGCTTAAAAGTTGCTCCCTCTTCTGTAGAAATGGAGCAAGATGCGAGCTTGAAAGCACTTGCAAAAGAAACTACATTTGACATCACGGTGCAAAAAATCAATGTTAGGCAGTTTACTAAGTTTGCTTTTGAGTTAGAAAACGGATCTAAGCCTATCAAATTGAGAAATCTTTCTATCAAGACCCATCCCGATCTCAGTGGTTATTTAGATGCTTTTTTTTCTGTATCGGGTTTCATTTTACTGGAGAGTCAGTGAAATTCCCTTCATTCCTATTCAAAAACAGTTGGAACCACATCAAGTGGATTTTTTTGACGCTGGTTTGTTTGCTTTTTTTTACGTTTTTCAAGTTGCCGCAGGATCAAATCAATCGTTGGTTAGATTTTTCACTTAAAAAACAGATGGAGCCTTATGGTCTTTCTTTTCGGGCTGAAGAGTCTTATCTGGGGTATATGCTTGGTCTTTCTTATACATTAAAAAATGTCAATTTTTTTTCTGAGGCATCCTATGCGCAAACGGATGATTTAAGTCATTTTGATAAAATTCAGATTGCTCCTAAAATAATGAGTCTTTTTTTAGGAAATAAAGGAGTAAATCTTACGCTTTTAGAGTCTCAGGGGAGTTTAAAAACCGAATTTTCAGCAAATTCCAAAAATTTCGATATTATTTATCAGGCTAAGCATTTTGATCTTCAAAAAACGGGACTTCTTGCACTTTTCTTAGGCATTCAGGCGAAGGGTTTATTAGAAGGGAAGGGTAGTCTTTCAGGAAGTCTGCAAGACATGAGTTCTTTCAAAGGGTCCTGTCACTTAAAAATTCAACAAGCGTCTTTAGAGTCTCAAATTTTTTTAGGTCTTTCTCTTCCGGCGATTCTTCTTTCTGAAATCAAGTTGGGGCTTCTTTTTGAAAAAGAAACCTTGTTGTTGCAGGAAGTGCAAGTAGGGAATGCAACAGATTCTGATGTTCGAGGTACGGTCTCTGGAAATATCAAGCTCGGAAAAACCTGGAATACAAGCTCGCTTCAAACGACCGTTAAGGTGAGTTTTTCAGAAAAATTCATGAAATCTTTCTTTTTTTTAAGTGCTTTGTTGGCTAATGGAAAGCAAGAAGATGGAAGCTATGCCTTCAGTATCACAGGTCCGGTTTCTTCTGCGAGCCTTGCGCCCTTAAAGGAATCTTAATGCCTTTAGAAATATCCCTGACTGATGATGTGTTTGAGCAGTTTTTTCAAGAAAAAGTTCCTTCTCGATTAAAAGAAGCTATGCGTTATAGTGTGTTGGCTCCGGGTAAACGCCTTCGTCCTAAACTTTTTCTGATGACTTCCGAGCTGTTAGGGCTTGCGCAAGCATCGGTTCTTCCGGCAGCCATTGCTTTGGAAATGGCGCATTGTTTCACGCTCATTCATGATGATTTGCCTTGTATGGATAATGATGATTGGAGGAGGGGGATTCCATCTAACCACAAGCAATTTGGAGAAACTACGGCACTTTTAGCCGGAGATGCTTTGATCGCATTAGCCATGGAGACTTTTTGTGCTTGTGAGCTTTCAGCATCCTCGGTAGTTTCAGGCTTGAAGCGTTTTTCTTCTGCGATTTTTCAGGTGATTGAGGGTCAGTCTTTGGAATTTGATCCGAATCAGCCGTGTTCGGCTTTGGAACAACTAGAAAAAATTCATCAGAAGAAGACGGGATCTTTATTTGAAGCTTGCTTTTTGATTCCGGCAGATTTTTTAGGATGGAAGATTGAGGATCAAAAAAGGCAGTCTCTTGCTTTTTTTGGAAGTGCTTGGGGGAAGAGTTTTCAAATGCTTGATGATCTCAAAGATGCTTCTGAGAAAAAAAATTCACGAAATCATTTCAATATCTTGCATTATCTTTCTGAGCAGGAAGTACTCGGACGCATTGAGCAATTGCAAGAGCAGGCTTCAAGAAAGCTTCATGAAGTTTGGGGAATGCGTGCAAACCCCCTTTTAAAGATGATGCATCATGCCTAAGCCTCTATTATGGATCACGGATCCATGGAAAACTCTCGATCATCCACGTGAAACGACCTTGCGACTGATGCAAGAAGCTTTTATCCGGGGAGTCCCTCAGTTCTGGTCTGATGTTCGATCGATTCAATGGAATGAAACTGGAGTTAGATTGAAGACTTTTCCTGTATCAGTCATCCATCCCGAGAGAACTAGTGAGAGTTTTATTTGGGGCGAGGCTGTGATCAGTTCTGTGGAGGCATTTCATCAGATCCATTTTCGCGTGGATCCTCCCGTTGATTTAAGTTACTTGCATCCTTTAAAGCTTTTGAAAATCGCCTCAAAAGCAAATTTCGTGAATTCGCTTGATGTCCTTTTGGAACTGAATGAAAAATTAGAAGGTCTTTTTTTGCCTGAACTTTCTCCTCCTACTACTGTGGCAAGTGATTGGGAGTCCTTAAAAAAGTTCGGAAAAAAATACCTGAAAACGATTTTAAAACCGCTTCATCGGTCTTCAAGCCAGGGTGTTGATCTTCTCAATTGGCAGGCTCAAGAGCCTTATTTAGAGGTTCAAAAAGCAACTCAGGGATTTCGTGAGCCTATTTTATTGCAAGAATTTTTACCGGAAATTGCTCTGGGAGAACTTCGTCTTTGGTTTGTCGATGGAAAATTGCTTGCTTGGATTCAAAAAATGCCTCTTTCTCAGGATTACCGAGTCAATATTGATCAAGGAAGCGTGATTCAAACTTGCTCATTGCACCCCTTGGAACAAAGAGCCATTCCTAGGATTGAAAAGCATTTACAAGCACGCAAGATCCGACTTGCAGCGGTGGATCTCATTGGGGGAAAGATTACCGACTTCAATTTCACAAGTCCAGGTCTTTTAGTCCAAATGGAAGCATGCCTTCAAGAAAATCTTGCTCGTCCGATTCTTTCTTCTCTTGCAAGTGATTAGAAGATGAGAAAAGATGGGGCTGTGTCTCGATCAGGGTCTTTAGTCATTATTTTTTTCATCATTTTAATTGATCTTATTGGATTTGGGATTGTCATTCCTTTAGTGGGTCTTTACGGAAAATACTATGGTGCCTCAGGTTGGCAGCTTTCGCTTTTAGGGGGGATTTATTCGCTCATGCAATTTTTTTTCTCCCCTTTCTGGGGGAGTCTTTCGGATCGGATCGGACGACGGCCGGTGCTTTTGGTTTCATTGGCGGGTTCTACGCTTTCGTATTTGATTTTTGGGCTGACCTCACAAGTATCGTGGCTTTTGATTTCAAGGGCTTTAGGAGGTTTGTTTGCTGCTAATGTCTCAGCAGCACAAGCTTATATTGCAGATAGCACTTCTGCTTCCGAGCGAACGCGAGGCATGGGTTTCATCGGTGCAGCGTTTGGCATAGGATTTATTTTGGGGCCTCCTTTAGGGGGTTTGACTTCAGCTCATGGGGGGCTTCATGCTCCGGGGCTACTTGCTGCAAGTATTTGTGGTGTGAATTTCTTCTTTGCACTGTTTCAGCTTCCTGAGTCTCTTCCTTTGCACCTGAGAACAAAAAAGCGAGGTGCTTTTTGGGGACGCTTAAAAGACATTCGAGCGATTTTTCACAAGCAGCGACTCAAATTGCTTTTAGCTGTATTTTTTTGGTTTACTTTTTCGTTTTCAGCGATGGAGCAGACTTTTTCGCTTTTTTTTCAAAAAAAATTCAGTCTTCCGGTTCAACAGGCAAGTTACCGAACGAGTTTGATTTTAATGACAGCAGGTATTGTGGGGGCCTTGATTCAAGGGGGTCTTCTTCGAAGGCTTGTGAGGCGGTATCAAGAGATCCATCTTTTAATCGCAGGAATGCTGATTTACACTGTGTCCATGATGCTTTTTCCGTACGGGCAAGTTCCTGAGCATTATTTTTTACTCATGGTCTTAGTTTCGACTGGAAGTGCACTCATTCATCCTGTTCTGTCCTCCTTAATTTCTCAAAAAGCAGATGCTTCTGAGCAAGGAATGACTTTAGGGGTTTCTTCAAGCTTAGGCAGTCTTGCTCGAGCAGTAGGTCCTTTTTTAGGACTTGCGAGTTTTTCTCTTTTTGCGTCACTTCCTTACTGGATCTCAAGTTTCATCGCAGCGATGAGCTTTTTATCCATTTTATGGTTCAGTAAAACTCAGCAAGCAGATCGCTCAATCAGTTCTTAATAAATCTCATTGATTCATTTGGGGTAGAAGAACTCATAATCAATCCTATAGAACACCATGAGCACTTGGTTAATTTTTGAGATTTTATTATTTTTCAGTAGCGCTATGTTTATGAGAATCGCATCAAAATGATTTGTAGTTTATTGGTTGTGTTCATATTTTGAGGAGGGCTTGAGTTTTGATTAGGATTTGGAGGGGAGGTGGTTTGATTTTTTGAATGAACTTTTACCCAAGCTTCTAAGGTGCATTTTGATTGGTTTACGTAAGCTTCAATAATAATTTTAAATAAGGTATGATCTTTCGTTAGTGTGATGTTTTTGTCATTTAAGTTTTTTTTAAAATTCTCTATTGAATTTTGAGCTTGAAGAGAGCCTATGTGTTCTTGTAAGTATTTGTAAAAAGAGTCCGCCGTGTCAAAGAGTGGATTTTTTTCCTCTTTTACGTATTTGAAAAAATTATTTAATTCCTCATTCGTTATTTTTGGAATGAGTGCTTGTAAAGAATCTGGATTCAATTCATTGATGTTTATTTCAGAATGGCTTGAGTCCGTTCTGAAATGAGGAGCTAGCAAATGAAAGAGTTCGTCATTCATCGAGGGAATCATGTGAAGTTCTGAAATATCATAAAAAGGAGCGCCTTTCATAGGAATGGAGCTTCGATTGCTGATATCGTAGGTTTGTCTGCTCGGATTAGTCCATAGCGAAATTTCATTGACTAGATCGGAAATATTTAAATTGCTCTGACGATCAGCTAGCTCTTGATCATTTTCAAAAAGACGTGAAAGGATATTTTTAATCCGTTCTTTAATTCCTTCTCGAGCTTTTTCATGATGATTCAAATCAGGCGATTGATTTTTATCGTCCGTATGATTCTCTGGGCCATAAGCGAGGCTATTTAAGTTATATTTTGAAGATTCTGAAATAATTTTAAGATTAAAAAAACCTTCTAAGTCCAAGTTTTCTTGGAATTTTTTTATTTCATCTCTTTGAACGGGGGACAGTTGTTGTAGAAAAATATCTGAAACGGGGAATTGAACTTCTTCTTTCCAGATTTTTTCGATGGCTTTTTTGATCTGAGGTGATGAAACAGGTAAGTCTTTTGCTTTGAAATATATTTTTAATCTTAAAAGTCCTATTTTCAATGCGCTTTTAGCGAGGTAATGTGCTTTAATCTGATCTAATTTTCCAAAAGCGATCGATTGATTGATATTAGCTATGTATGTAAAGTCTGTGACTAAAATGGCAAGGACACTGATGGCTGCAATCACGATAAATAAGGCAATGCCCTTTTCATTGAGTGGAGGTTTTTTAAAAACTTGAGGGAATATCATAGGTAAAATTTAAAAAAGATTCTGGTCTTAAGCGATAGATGCCTTCAAAAAAATGATTTTGAGTTCCTATTACTTCTAAAGTTAATTCAATGATATCGGGATACTTCATTTTTGTTTCTGATTGATTGCTGTCCCAAGATCGCGCCATTTTGAATGTGTTCTCCTCTTTTTGGTAATAAGTATACTTCCATTTTTTAATTCCATAAATTAAATTGTATTGGTGAATAAAAGTGGTCTCTGTGTCATCGCTTGAGAAAGCATTTGTATTTTCTTTTTTGACGAGAATGTAGGTTCCTGAAAAAAGGGGATCTCGGAGATTTTTTTCATCAAGGACAAATTCATAGGAAACTTTGCTGAATGTACACTCATGGGTTTCATGGTAAATGCGTGTATGTGCGGCTGTGATCCAAGAAATGGCTGAATCTGTTCCTATAAATCGAGAAGGCTGAATAGCGTGGGGAGCAAGTACCGCATCCCAGTACTGGGAAGGACGAAAGCGCTCCGCTAACTCAGCAGGCGGGGGTGTGGGTAAAGCGTTTGAGGGAGGAACCAGGACGCTTGGGGTATAAAGAGCAGCATAATCTTTTCGCATCATGTCTATGGCAAGTGAAATGCCCGTATAAAAATCACCTTCTGTGGAAAGCACTTCTCGCAAGTGGTAGGTTTCTGTAGTTGCTTGGAAAATTCCAAATACAATGAAAACAAGAATGCACATCGAAATGAGTACTTCAATGAGGGTGAATCCTGCTATTTTAGAAAGAGATTTCATTTTGAAAATTTACCCAGAAAGTGGAGATGGTATAATCTTGTTCGGTTGATCCTTTTTTCCAAAAGATACGGACTTGAATTTCGTGAATGGATCGCGAGAGGTACTCACTCATCATCTTCATGATTTGATCTTGGGTTGCTTCAGTATTTTTTTCCTCGGTGCCTAGCTGCATATTAGGGAATTTGACAGGTTTAATGGTCGTTTTCCAGCGGTAGTCTGTATAAGGCTCTGCAAAGACCCCTGAATCTTCTTTTTTCACTTCTTCAAAAGTTTTCCCTTCTATTTGGTATTCTGTCGAAATCATTTGATTTTGAGCAAGCATGGCTACTATATGCATTTGCTTGGCACGTGCAGTCGCGTTGATACTTCCTTGTTCTACCGCAAGAATGGAGCCTAATGCCAATGCCATGATTGCCAAAGCAATCATCACTTCGAGCAATGTGAAGCCTTCAAGGTTTTTTTTGAAACACATCGGACGCCTTATGGTACATGGGATAAAAATCCGTCATGCCTAAAAGAGGTGTGATCACGAGCGAGACCTGATGGTTGCTACTATCTTTTAGGTGAATGAGGGTCTGCTCAGTGAAGCCATTGGGAAAAATATGGGTGTAAACGATGCCTTTTTCGATATTTTCGGGGCTTTGTTCATTAAAAATATCTTCAAACAGGACGCCTCGCGGTAGCGCTTTTTTATTTTTGGTGACTTGGACCTCTAAAGAAAACCCGTCTTCCGGAGCGGGTTTTTTTCCATCAAACCGATGCTGTCTTTTGTCGTTTTCTAGAGTTTTTGCTGTGTGAAGCAGCACGAAGCGCTTGCTGGATTCTGTCCAGAAAGTTTGATTCTCTAAGTCATAAGCTAAGCGATGCACCTTCCCTGAAAGAACGGCAGCATAGTAACTCTCTTTCACCGTTGAGGCAATTTCTCGTGTTGCTGACTGAATAGACACCTGAAAGTAACTTGAAACCGTAGGAAGTGCCGTAGCTGCGATTAACGCGATGATGGCCATCACTACGAGCATCTCAATGAGTGAGAAGCCCGAATAGGGTTTTTTAGTCCAGATCATTGGAGGAAATATCTTTGTTGATGCCTTCGCCTCCCTCCTGGCCATTAGCGCCTAGAGATTTAATTTCGTATTTGTTTCCATCTGAAGTAAAAACAAAATCATTGTTCCAGGCGTCTTGAGGAATTTTTTTGATAAATCCTTCCGGATCGTAGTGCTTGCACAGTCTTCCTGCCGTAGGCGCTTGCACGAGGGCGTGCAATCCCTGTTCCGTGCTGGGGTACTGCCCACAGACTCGCCGGTAATCGTCCAAAATCACTCCTAATTGCTTGATCTGGATCTTGGTAGCTGAGACCCTAGATTCATCAAAACGCTTGATGATGTTTGTGGTTACAAACCCCATGACCATAGCGATGATCGCTAAAACGATCATCATTTCAATGATCGTGAACCCACGGTTGTTTTTCGATGTTAAATGGAATAGCTTTGTTTTTTTAAAATTCTTTTTCATCACCAACAGACTACTTTTTTTTTTAGAATTCGTCATTTTTTTTCGTCCTTAGCTCAGCGTTGATTGACATTCATCAGTTCCATTAAGGGCATAAAGACTGCCATCACAATGAAACCCACAGCTCCCCCCATGCCAACGATCATGAGGGGTTCTAATAAGCTCGTCATTGCTTCGATTTTGACATTGATCTGTTCTTCGTAAGTATGGGCGACATTTTCAAGCATGGCGGGAAGTTCTCCTGTTTTCTCTCCAATGGCAATCATGTGGATCATCATTGCAGGAAATTCTCCGCTTTTTCTCAAAGGATTGGCAATGGATTGACCTTCGGTGATATTGGATTCCGCCTCAGCGATCGCTCGTTCAATTGGAACGTTCTGCACTAAGTTCTTAGAAATACTCATACTGGCTAGGATAGGGACTCCGCTTCCTAAGAGGGTGGCCATAGTACTTGCAAACCGCGTCACCGCTACCATGCGGACCAGGGGACCCAGAACCGGAATTTTAAGCTTGATAGCATCCCATCGAGGTTTTCCCGAGGAAGACTTACTCCAACGTAAAAAAAGAAAACTCGATAAGCCCATGGCTCCAAAAAGCAAAGGCCAGTAATGCACCAAAAGATCGCTTATTCCCATGAGAAATAGCGTCAATCCAGGTATCGGTTTATTGCTTGATTCAAAGACCTTCGTGAGTTTAGGGATGACGAAGGTGAAAATTCCTACCATCAATCCAAAGGAAACGAGCATCATTAAAGCAGGGTAGGTCATGGCACTGACCACTTTGCTTTTCAGTCGCATCTGTGCTTCTTTGAGGTCTGCCAGACGAAGTAAGACTAAACTTAAGTTTCCTGAGCTTTCTCCTGCTTCAATCATATTCACGAAGATCTTATCAAAAATCTTAGCATGCACTGCCGTTGCTTTAGCCAGGCTTGAGCCTTCATTGACGTCTTGTCTGACCTGAGCAATCGTGACTTTCAAGCGCTCATTTTCTGTCTGATCCACTAAAGCATTTAAAGCTTCCACTAAGGGGACATTTGCTTTGCACAGACTTGCCAATTGACGTGTCATCAAGCTGATTTCAGATCCGCTGACCCGACCGAAAAGAGATATTTCCCAGAGATTGGATTTTTTGGTCGATTTTTCTTGGATGGCTGTGACCATCAATCCCTGTTTTTTTAATTTTAAGCGAGCAACTTTCAGGCTTTCTGCTTCTATGAGCCCTTTTTGAGATTTCCCTGAAGATTCGAGCGCTTTGTAATCAAAAAAAGGTGCCATCAATCCTCAGCATGTGTTGCTCGCATTAATTCATCAATCGTAGTAATGCCTTGAAGTACTTTGAGGATGCCGTCTTCTCGTAACGTCGTCATACCGGCCTGAAGTGCTTGCTTTTTGAGGCTTCCCGCATCCTTGTTTTGAACAATGAGGCTTCGGATTGTGTCGTCTAAGACTAAAAACTCGTGAATCACGGTTCTTCCAGCATAACCTGACTGAGAGCAGTGCGGGCAGCCAGAGGCTTGGTAGGTTTGGCAGCCTTCAGGCAATACCTCAAGACCCATTTCTTTCATTTCAAAATCGCTCGGAACATGAGGAATCCGACATTTCATGCAAACTTTTCGAATTAAGCGTTGAGCGACCACGCCTAAAAGAGAGCTTGCCACTAAAAAGGGCTCTACCCCCATATCAATGAGACGGGTAGGTGCCCCCGCTGCATCATTCGTATGTAGGGTAGAAAGCACTAAATGTCCTGTTAGAGAGGCATTAATTGCAATCTCTGCGGTTTCTTTATCTCGAATTTCCCCCACCATGATAATGTCAGGGTTTTGTCTTAAAAACGCTCGAAGGGCTCGCGCAAATGTGAGTTCAATTTTCGCATTCACTTGAACCTGGTTGATTCCAGGGATTTGATACTCAATAGGATCTTCTACTGTCATGATATTGCGAGTCGGGCTGTTTAATTTGATCAAGCAGGCAGAAAGTGTGGTTGATTTTCCACTTCCTGTGGGTCCTGTTACCAAAATAATGCCGTATTTTCTGAAGATTAAGTCTTCAATTTTTTTTGAGTTTTTCTTAGAAAAAC
>DAISZI010000295.1:0-2352 GCA_036824885.1 Oligoflexia bacterium | reverse complement strand
GAATGTAAGCGTAAAAATTATACAACAAGTAAAAATAAACAGAAAACTACTGATAAACTTGAATTTAAGAAATTCTGTAAATTTTGTCGAAAACACACGGCACATCGTGAAGGCAAGTGAGATAGGGCAGTAGCTCCAACGGCTAGAGCAGCGGATTCCAAATCCGCCTGTTGTGGGTTCGAATCCCTCCTGCCCTGCCAAGTTTTGTCAGGGCGATGAAGATGAGGCGGAACTCGTAGGTTCACCTAGACGTAGGGCACAAACACAAGAACCTAATTATTGAGTCATTAAAAGAGGTAGAATTTGTGGGTGAGATGGGTTTTTCTGCGTTTTGCAGAGAAGTCTGTTGAACGGGGGGTACACATTGCCGTGCGCTAACTTAGATCTTTTTTGTAGTTAAGGGATCCGCTTCGTTCGTGGAAGTGTCTGAAAACTCGTGTAGTAGGAAGAAAGATGGTAAGCGCTATGGAAGATCACTATCAAAAATGGGTCAATTTGTGTTATTTGGTTCTTTCTATTTTAGTAGGGTATTTACTGATTACTGCTGGGGGGAAGCTGGTAGGTGCTTATGATCTTGAAACCAAGATTCGTAATATCGACCTTATTTTAAGGGGTGTATCTACTTTTTCAGGTGTTGTTTTATTCGTGAGTTTGTACAGGCACCGAGGGGTCAATCAGTTCATGAACGAGGTGGTTTTGGAACTGTCTCGTGTGCATTGGCCCAGTGCTAGAGAGACACGAGTATCAACGTTTGTAGTAGTTTTAATGGTTTTAATTTCTGGGATGATTTTAGGTTTATTGGATTATCTCTGGGTTCAGGTTGTGCGTTGGATGCTATGAAGTCTGGAGACAAAAGTAGCATGAGGAGTAGAGTGTAAAATGAAAGAGAGCGATGTGCCAGAAATTCTTGCTCAGCAGTCAAATGAAATGGCATGGTACGTGGTCCATACCTATTCTGGCTTTGAAAACAAAGCTAAATCCGCCTTAGAAGAACGCATTAAATCTTTAAAAAAAGAGTCCTTTTTTGCAGAGATCATTGTTCCTGAAGAAAATGTTATTGAGCTTGTCAAGGGTCAGAAAAAAACGAGCAAGAAGCGTTTTTTTCCGGGGTACATTTTGGTGAAGATGCAGCTTACGCAGGATACCTGGCATATTGTGCGCAATACTCCAAAAATTACGGGTTTTGTAGGTAATAAGGTGAAGCCTGTGCCTGTTCCGGAGTCGGATGTGGAGAAAATGATCCATCGTATTGCGGAGGGTCATACGAAGCCTCGACCTCGTGTTTCGTTTCGGGAGGGAGAGAGTGTTCGTGTGGTGGATGGGCCTTTTGCTAATTTTAGTGGTACGGTAGAGGATGTAAATCCCGATAAAGCGAAGGTGAAAGTCCTAGTGAGTATTTTTGGGCGTTCTACACCTGTCGAGTTGGATTTTATTCAAGTTGAAAAGATATAGGCACCTGTGTTAATCAGGTTGAATTCATTGAGGTAGAGGAAGTATGAAAAAAGTCACCGATCAAGTTAAGCTTCAGATTCCAGGTGGGCAAGCGAATCCTGCTCCTCCTGTAGGTCCGGCTTTGGGGCGTTGTGGTGTGAATATCATGGAGTTCTGCAAGGCGTTCAATGCCAAGACCCAGGATCAAAAGGGCACTATTATTCCTGTTGTGATCACTGTTTATTCTGATCGTTCTTTTACCTTCATCACTAAGACACCGCCTGCTGCAGTGCTTTTGTTCAAGGCAGCTAAAGTAGAAAAAGGTTCTGGTCAGCCGAATAAAGTCAGTGCAGGTCAGGTTACTCGGCAGCAATTGGAGGAGATTGCGAAGCTGAAGATGACCGATTTGAATGCCTCAAGCCTGGAGGCTGCTATGAGAATCATTGCAGGTACGGCACGTAGTGCTGGAATTGCGATTAAAGATTGATGAGCAATTATTGAGAAATAGGTGGGAGCTGAAAGGCGCTGGAACCACGGAGGATCATCATGGTTGTAAAAGCTGAAAATACCAAAAAAAAAGAAGAAGCTGAGGTAGCCAAGGAAGTTTCATCGGTTGAGAAGTCAGAGAAAAAATCGAAGAAACTTTTGAGCAAGAAGTCTTCCTGTCCTGGAAGGGGGAAGAGGTATGCACAGGCCTTGGCATTTGTGGTTCCGGGAAAGCGCTATTCTGTATTGGAAGG
Source organism: Oligoflexia bacterium (assembly GCA_036824885.1). Classification (GTDB taxonomy): domain Bacteria; phylum Bdellovibrionota; class UBA1018; order UBA1018; family UBA1018; genus DAISZI01. The sequence goes on along the minus strand of DAISZI010000295.1, from coordinate 181 downwards.
TTTTGAACTACTAACTCAGCTTTCTTATGCGAAATTTGATGAGAGTGTGGATGCAGCCTTTAATTTAGGGGTTGACCCGAAGCATGCGGATCAGATGGTGCGAGGGGCGGTGGTTTTACCTCATGGGATAGGCAAGAGTGTTCGTGTTTAGTAAGTCCTTTCAGCCTAGTCTAATTTCGAA
>DAISZI010000294.1:0-2355 GCA_036824885.1 Oligoflexia bacterium | reverse complement strand
CGTCAGGGGGATCCTGGAGAAAGCCGTTTTTACCTCTCTTTAGATGACGACCTCATGCGAATTTTTGGAGCAGTCAATATTGCTCGTTTCATGGAAGAAGACATGCCTATTGAGCACCGATGGATCACTAAAGCCATTGAAAATGCTCAACGCAAGGTAGAAGGACATCACTATGATGTTCGAAAGCATCTTTTAGAATACGACGATGTGATGAATCAGCAGCGCAAGGTCGTTTACGCTTGGCGAAAAGAAGTGCTTTCACGCAAAAACCTTCAAGAAATGATCTTTTCTATGACAGAAGAACTTTCAGGTGCCATTGCAGAGGATTTTTTACCTTCGCAATCCTCGGATAGAAGAAATAAAGAGGCGTTGAATCTTCAAGAGTTGTCCAATGCCATGGAAATCACTTTTCAAGCTCCGAGGGATTTTTCTTGGGAAGAAATACGTTCCATGAATACCATAAGCCTCAAAAACGCGATTTTCACGCACGTGAAAGAATCCTACCTCCAAAAAGAAAAAGCCATGGGATCCGAACAAATGGCTCAAATTGAAAAATTTATTCTTTTAACGACCATTGATCATCTCTGGAAAGACCACTTACTTGCCATGGACCACCTGCGTGAAGGCATAGGCCTTCAGGGTTACGGACAAAAAGATCCTTTAGTCGAATACAAAAAGCAAGGCTTTGGTTTTTTTGAAATGATGATGAATCAGATCACAGGAGATGTGGTACGCAAACTTTTTGCCGTAGAAGCTACTTCTGAAACGTTTATTCCCATTCATGAAACCCTCTTGGAAGAAATAGCTTCTCAAAATAATCAAGAAGCCCTTGAAAATAAAAGGACTTCGCGCAATAACACCTGCCCCTGTGGAAGCGGGAAAAAGTACAAAAAATGCCACGGCATTAGGAATGAATGAGTGAAACGAAAAAGGATATCACAAGCCTCTTAGAGCTTACGGAAAAATCTGAAGAGGAGCCTTTTTCTGATTTTGCCACCAAAGCAGAACCAGAGGACTCTTTTGAATCGTTAGATACCCTTTTGGAACCCGAAATCCAAGAAGCTCCCGCTGAAGAAGATTTTCATCTGGATGTTCAAGAACCTCTGAAGCTTGTTTCAGAACCAACCCACCAAGAATCGCCTTTTCTTTTCAGCTTGAGAATCACTGGTCTTTTAGCTCGAGAAGAAAAACAAAAAATTCTAGAACTCATCGAAAAATATCAAATAGAAATAACACCTTCTGATTTAGAACTTCAATGGGAAAGCGGTCAGATCCTTCTTCCGCGCATCAGTGAATACACTGCTGTATTGCTCGTTCAATCACTTCGTACCTGTCAAGCCCGTTTGGAAGCAGGCCCCTCAGACAGTATCTTTTCCACCCCTGAAACTCGCTCTGAAAATCCCATCCCTCAAGCGACCAAAATCTCACAACCACGCGTAGAAACCCCCACTTCGATAGACTCTTTTCCCATGAGTACGCAATCCCATGTCCCTCAGCCCTACCGCGTTCTAGAAGCACTCAGCGCTACCGCAGTCATTTCAGCCCAGTCGGTAGAAAACGCTAGCACAGATTATGAGGACCTTTTGGAGGGCTTAAAAAAAAAATTGAAGTACCTTGCTTTTAGGAAGAACGCAAATGCGATCTTAGACTTCAAAATCCAACTCGATCTCCTCAATAACGCCCACTACCGTATCCACTTGACAGGAACTGCGATTCGTTACGAAAATTTGCATTCCTAAATCTTCTGGGTTAGAGTGCTCGTGAAGGAGATAGTATGCAAACACTCATCAATACACAGGTTCCTGATTTCAGGCTTCAGGCTTATGTTAATCAAGAGTTCAAAACAGTGACTCAGGAGGATCTTAAGGGAAAATGGTCTGTTTTTTTCTTTTATCCAGCCGATTTCACGTTCGTATGCCCTACTGAGTTAGTAGACATGGCGGAGAATTACGAGACCTTAAAGAAGATGCAAGTGGAGGTCTATTCAGTGAGTACAGACACCCACTTTTCGCACAAAGCCTGGCATGACACATCCGAAAGCATTCAAAAAATTCGCTTTCCTATGCTCGCAGATCCTACCGGACAATTCAGCCGTTCTCTCGGCGTTTATATCGAGTCAGAAGGCATCACTTACCGGGGTACTTTCGTGGTCAGTCCCGAAGGGAAGATAAAGTTAATCGAAATCCACGATAATGCTATCGGACGAAGCGCTGAAGAGCTTCTAAGAAAAATTCAAGCCGCTCAGTTTGTGTCCACCCATGCAGGGGAGGTCTGTCCTGCCAAGTGGCGTCCTGGGAGTCAGACTTTAAAACCAAGCACTCAGTTAGTCGGGAAGATTTAGCTTCTTTCGTGAGT
>DAISZI010000293.1:0-2365 GCA_036824885.1 Oligoflexia bacterium | reverse complement strand
TCTCGCCCCCCTATTTTCAACACTTGGCACGACAACTATCCTGAGACACGGGGGGGGTCAGATCTAAAAACTACTCCCTTAGCTTTGGGTAGAATTACTTCTATTCTCCAAGTATTGAGTCTTGTGATGCGTGATTTCTAGCTCTCTCTTATGCTCTGACGTGAGTGTTTTGTAAAGTGAGTTTTTGTCACTCTCTTAAGCTATGAATTTTGATTTGGTAAGGAGTTTTTTTTCTCTACTGTTTTGTTCATTCGAAATATTTTATTTTTTACTCCGAAATATGGGATAAACACTTCGAAGTTTTTTTGATGCTTGAAAGATTTTTTTGAAGACTGGCTTGATTGTAACCGTTCTGCTGAAGCGGTAAAAAAGATAAAAGGGCCTAAACAAATACAAGCTTTGAAATTTTCGAGGGCTGCTCATTGCGGGAATAGACTTCTTTGGCAATTTTTGAAATTTTTCATCATAGTGATTGAAGGCAGGAGTCGCGAAATACCTTTTCATTTTTTTTTTAATTTCACTGTTCTCTGGCTGGAATATCTGCAAATTTCACTTTTTTGAAAGAGTGTCCATAGACGATGAGGACTTGTCAGTTCAATTTAGGCTTGTTGGCTCAGTGGGATGTTTCCTAGTGTAGTATCAATGACTGTTAAATTAAAATAATTTTTTTTTGAAAAAATTAAAACTAGGATCGATCTTTCTAAAGCAAAAAGAATGCTAAAAAGACTTGATTGAAGAGTTTTTTTAAAGTAGAGTTTTCATAGTATGAGAAAAATTTTTATATTTTGTGTGTTGTTCTTTTGTTATGTATCTTCTTTTGCGAATGCCATGCATCATAGTGTTGAATTTGCATCCACTAGCAATCGGTCGAGATTTCTCACCTTTTCTGAAGAAGTTGTTACTGATGCACAATTTTTGGAGATTTTTCAAAGAGACGATTCTGCAAATGTTAAAAAATTAGAGATTTCACATTGTAAAATTGATCCTCAGATCTTCAGAAACCTGCCTGCGGGTCTTGAGGAATTGTCGCTTGACTCGGTGATCGATCTCGAAGGAAATGTTCTTGCGATGCATCATTTTTTGATGGATGTTGCTTATTTGAATGATTTGCAAAGTTTAACCATTAAAAATCAGCAGATAGGAAATGCTGAAGTCTCTGTGATTGCTCAGCTGCAAGGGCTTAAAAGCCTCAACCTTTCTGAAAATCAAATCACAGCTGCAGGGTTTATAGAGATCACCCATATGGATGGGATTGAAGACTTAAATCTCAGTGACAACCAGATTGGTTCCTTGGGTCTTGTCATGCTGGGTCCAATGCCCAATATCAAGCGATTAAATCTTGCTCACAACCAGGTAGGCAATAGGGAATTATTTCATATTGCGCGAATGGCAGGTGTGAGAGAATTAGACCTGAGCTTTAATCAGATCGGAGAAGCTGGAGCTGCTTACATCTCACAGATGAGTGGGCTTACCAAATTAAATCTCGCCGAGAATCATATAGAAGATGCTCGCGTTGCTTATATTTCTCAAATGCGCTCGAATCTAAGGTTGAGTTCTCATCAAAATCAAATGGGTGATGGGGTTTACGGTGTTTTTGTCATGGAAGGCATTACCGAATTAAACCTCAGATCCAATGCTATTGGTGAGGCTGGGGCTCTTTGCCTTGCTCAAATGCAGGGGGTGAGAACATTAGATCTGAGCTCCAATAACCTAGGAGATGCTGGTGTTGCACACATTGCTCGGATGGAAGGGATCACCGATTTGAACTTAGAATCGAATGGAATAGGACAAGCTGGGGCACTAAGTCTTTCTAAGATGAAAGGAATTATCCACTTGGATCTCAGTTCCAACAACCTAGGAGATATTGGCGCTTCAAGCATCGCTGAAATGAACGGGCTTGCTGTCTTAAATCTCAGCTCCAACGGTATTACCAAAGAGGGTGCTCTCAAGATTGGCCGAATGAAGGGAATTACCCGTTTAAACCTTAATTCTAATAACTTAGGTGATGCAGGTGCTCAGCATATTGCTCACATCAAGGGGATGAAGGTCTTAGATCTTGGATCCAATGGCATCGGAGTAGAAGGTGCTCGAGCCATTATGCGAATGAACGCTCTCACAGATTTGACCCTCGAATCCAATCAAATAGGTGAGGCTGGTGCTGGACTCATTGCTCAGATGCAAGGGATTTCGCACTTGAATCTCGCAAGCAATGCTATCGGAGATGGCGGTGCGGATCGTATCTCTGGAATGAAGGGTATTACCGTCTTGAATCTGAATTCCAATGGTATAGGGACCGATGGAGCATCTCACATTTCTCATATGCAGGGGATCACGCATTTGAATCTCGGATCTAATGGAATAGGGA
>DAISZI010000034.1:7992-10106 GCA_036824885.1 Oligoflexia bacterium | reverse complement strand
TGGCGAAGGTTTTGCATTTTTAGGCAGGCAATATCAACTTCAAATAGAAGATCAAGATTTCTACATTGATCTATTATTTTACCATATCAAGCTCCGCTCTTTTGTAGCAATAGAGTTAAAATACACAAAATTTAAGCCAGAATACAAAGGGAAGATGAATTATATTGATGATTTACTGCATTATTCAGGCAATAATCCTTCAATCGGACTTATTTTATGCCGCTCGAAAGTTGGTGTTGTGGCTGAATACGCTCTGCGTGATATGACAAAACCGATAGGAATTGCTCAGTACAGGCTACAAAATACACTGCCGGAAAATCTCAAAACAGCATTAACAACAATTGAAGAGCTCGAGTCTGAGGTTGCAAAAGATTTAGAAGACGGAAATGAACGAGAATAGATAATCATTAGTCCGCTTTCAAAGTCGCAAAAAAACTATTTATTGATAGTGCAAAAAATTATCAAATTTAGTATATTTTTACTTAAAGCTCAGCATATATTATTTATAATATAACGATCTAATTTATCAATGGTTGCTCTAAGGTTGCCTTTTATGCGCTCATTAAGTTGTGCAAAAACAAAAGTATCATTAAAATTTTTTTGATTTACGAGTTAAAAGTAAATAATTGATAGTTTTTTCGCTGATCTCGACTTTAGGATTTAATGATCTTCTTTTATGTGAGCACTTTTGAAAATAAGGTTATAGTGCGTTTTTATTGAGTAAGATATTAGAAGATACTCAAGGCAACCTTGGTAAACTAACTTACACATTACAATTGCCTTACTATCAAGAGACAATGCTGAAATAGGCAAGTTCTTTGCAATTTGCTCGGATGCTGCAATAGCCCGTTGCCTATAGTAATTATCAAAATCGCAAGAAGTTGAAACCTCGATTTCTTCTATCTGTCATTTATCTACTCTGCATGTTTTTTCAAAAAGACAGTTTGAAACTTCAGAAAATGATCCTTCTTCTAAGTTTATGAGAAAATGAAGACGATGATAAATTTAAATCTGCATCTAGCGGGTATTGACTATTTTTTTGGGATAAATAATCTTCAAATCTTTTAACCTTAATCTCTCCTAGTACGATCTTGATAATCCTATAGGTTGAGTAGCCGATGCGTTTTTTCGTCTCAAGCATATTCTATTTGAATTGAAATTATCAAGATTAAGCAACAGAGAATTTTAATTATTTTTAAATTTAAACATGTTCTCACTTGAGGATGGCGAGTAGTCAGGCAGAGCCCAGAGTTTTTAATACGTAAGTCTCAAGAGTAAAAGGATCACTGTGGACAAGTGGATGCACGGGCATGAAAGAAACATGAGCTTGAGACAGGAGACTTCCACACCTCACTTCGACGATCTCATCCTGAGAAAGTTATGCCAATCGTATTCTAATTTTCTCAGAACCTGAATTTCAAATTTTTAGACATCCCCCTAGGCATTACTTTTTGCCCGAAGATCAAGACCTAGTTTTAGTAAAGAGGCACTTGCAATCAACTCATAAACTGTTTGAAGAGGCCATGCAGAAAAGGATTGCTCATAAATATCCAAAAAAGAAGAAAGTCCTTTCTTGCGAGTTTCTTGTTCACATCGCAGGTACGCAACCCAATCTGAAAATGATTCTGCTTGCTTAAAAGCTTTCTGCAAGCGCTCTAAAAAAACAGAAGGGGTCCATTGCATGATAGCTTCCATCGTTCCATGACGCTCTTGAATTTTTTCTAAAGATTCTTTAAAAGCATGAAAAGAAGATCCAATAGAAATGAAGAGAGGCTGACTTTCAATTAATTTCTGAGGAATAGAACCTGATAAAAAAAACTTTTTTAAAAAATCAGGCAATAAAGAAGATTGAATAGATTGAATAAAAAACAATCCCTGCTCCATGATTTTTAAATCAGCTTCTGTTTCTTGACAAGAAGAAAATATCCACTGCTTTAAATCTCCATCACGATCCATTTTCTTTGACAAAGAAAGCATTTTTTCTAACATGCTTTCCAATTCAAAGATTTTTGATAATGATATTTTTTTTGTGTAGTTTAAATTTTTCAGCGATGCAACAAGCTGATTCCATGACTCAAGCTTTGAATCCAACTTTTTTTCTATACTCTCAAAAG
>DAISZI010000034.1:0-7982 GCA_036824885.1 Oligoflexia bacterium | reverse complement strand
GTTCATCAAGTGCTTGAATGTCAGGAAAATCTTCTTGAGAGACTATAGGTTCAAATTGTTCAGAATTTAAATCAAATATCCATGATAACAAGCGCTTTCCGTAAAAAGGATCTTGATCGACCAAATCGGATTCCCATGCTTGACGCCAACGAATAGCCTCTAAAATTAAAGAAAAATTAGTATTAACACCAAGATAATAATCTTCCAAAACGTTCTTTTTTTCTTCGGTTTCAAATTTTTCTTTTTTCTCCAGAAAATCAGACCAAAGTAAAATATTTTCAACCATTTGAGCTGCTGTTTGCTTATGCTTTCGTAGATTTTCTTTCAATAAAGATCGGTATTTTTGAACTGCTTTTTGATAAGAAGGGCTCAAGGAACGAAAAGCACTGCTTGAATTCAATTCTAAAGCAAGTTTATTTAAATCTTCAGAAGAACATGCGCTATTTTTTTCAAATAATGCCTCTACTTGCAAAGCATGATTCATTAAGTCTTCAGCCTCCTCATGCCAAGATTGAATCTGCCTGACAGAAGCAAAAAGAAATTTTTTATTTCTTAATTCAATCCATTTTTTGGATAAAGAAGAGGCTTTTCTTAAGGTAAGACGAAGCATTTCTAGTTCTTTTAAATTCTTAGGAATAGGACAATGAAACTCTGATTCCATCCTTTGAAGATAACCTTGAATTTTTAAAAGCTTCTGTCTTTTTGATTCATAATCTTCAACTTGTTTTTGTAAATCCTGAATACTAAACTCTTGAAGTTGATTCTGATCAATGATCAATTTCATTTGATGCAACAAATTCAACCCTTTTTGCATTTCATCAAAAGAACTATAAAAACGAGGGTCTAGCTCCTCTTTCATACGATCCTTTAATAATAGCATACTTTTAAAGTCTTCCATAAAATCTGCAAGCAATTGTTCTTTACTCATTTGAATAAAATGCGTGATTATTTTAGGTTGAGCAATGACTTCAGACCATTTTGGACTTTGCGCCATCCATGCAAAAAGTATTTCCAAATGCTCTAAGGTAAATTTATCCAATACGCTAGAAAGCATAGGAATAGACTGTATTTCGATCCAAATTTTATGAAACTGAATACTGCCTAAACGCATCGTTCGGATGAAAGACTCTGTCTCTTTTTCTTCATGCTCAAAAGTCACAAAATGAAACCAAGGGTGCAAAGATGGCAAATTTCCTTGTAACGCTTTCAATCGCAATTGATCAAAAATCTTAGCTTGATTCAAATGAGCATTTAATTGTTCTCTTGAAAGTTCTTCCACCTGAAGCATTTCTAAATCTACTACCTGGGAAGCCAACTCAGGATTTTTATTTTTAAGCTCTAAATAGTTAGACAGCAATTCATGCAAAGACTTATCTGACTTACCAATTTTTGATTCCATCTGCGATAGGTACTTTTTGAAGGGAAAATCTTTGACAGAAGACTGAACGCACTCCATGGCACCTCATTTCTTAATAAAGTTCCTATCAGAAGTAACTCATGAATAACCTTGAAATTATTTTGAAACCCTTTCAAAAATAGTAGCAATACCTTGTCCTAGACCAATACACATCGTAGCAAGTCCTAAAGTGGCATTTTTGTTTTTCATTAAATACAATAAGGTCGTGGTAATTCTTGCTCCAGAACAACCTAAAGGATGCCCCAACGCAATAGCTCCTCCATTCAAATTCACCTTTTCTTCTAAAGCATCCCAAAGTTTCAAATCTCGAAGAACAGGAATGGATTGAGCCGCAAAAGCTTCATTTAATTCTATGAGTTGCAAATCCTGGATCTGCATTTTAGCTTTCTGCAAAACTTTCTGAACAGCGGGAACAGGACCATAACCCATGATAGAAGGATCGCATCCTGAAGTGGCAATCGCTTTCACACGAGCAAGAGGGCTCAGTCCTAATTGCAAAGCACGCTCTTCTGACATGACCAATAAAGCAGACGCTCCATCGGAAATAGCAGAAGCATTAGCCGCGGTAACTGTTCCATGCTTAGGATCAAAAACAGGCTTCAATTGAGCCATCGACTCTAAACTTGCATCAGATCGAATGACCTCATCGTAAGTGTAACTTTTTAGCATCCCTGACTCATCATGCCCCAGCATCGGAACGATCTCCTGAGAAAAACGTCCCTGCTTCCTCGCTTCCTCAGCCCTACGATGGGATCGAAAAGCAAAAGCATCCTGCTCCTGCCTGCTAATACGATGCTTACGTGCCAAATACTCAGCTGTCAAACCCATATTCCCAGAAATCTGAGCAAAATACTTACTTGACTGAGGGTTGGGCTCAATTCCGTGCGTCATCGGAACATGCCCCATATGCTCTACCCCACCGATTACCATAACCTCAGCCTGACCACACCAAATAGCCATCGCAGCTGTATGAAGTGCCGTCATCGAAGATCCACAAAGACGATTCACTGTTTGTGCCGAAGCTGTATGGGGAATAGGACTCATTAAAGAAGCAAAACGCGCAATATTAAATCCTTGTTCCAAGGTTTGCTGGACACAACCCCAAATGACATCTTCAATTTCAGCGGGATCCACTTGAGGATTACGTTTTAAAAGCGATGTTATTAAAGAAGCAGAAAGCGTTTCTGCTCTCACAGAACGAAAAATTCCTCCTTTGGAACGCCCCATAGGTGTACGAACTGCATCAATAATTACGGCATGTCTCACTTGACTCTCTCCTGATTACGAAATGTTTCATAAATAGATCCAGAACCTCCTGCAACCTGAAGCAAAAAGGAACTGGGCTCATATAGTTTTCCTAGTGCACGATAATCAGAAGCTTTCTTGCAAAACTTATCTAACCCTACTTGTTCTGCATAACGAAATGCCCCTCCACGAAACACCGGAAAGCCTATTCCATAAATCAATCCTAAATCTGCTTCAGCTGGAGAACCAATCACCCCTTCTTCTAAACATCGAGTGCATTCAATCAACAAAGGAATCAAAAGACGATCGATGATCTGATCTTCAGGTAGCATTTTTCCTGGAGATAGATTCAAAATCTCATAACTTGCTGGATCTACTTCTTTTTGCCATCGCCCCCGCGAATCAGCACGGTATCGATAAAATCCATGAGATACTTTTTGTCCGAGCCTTTTTTGATCGAAAAAAAGATGCATAGCCATCGGACGATCTTCTTTCATACGATCAGGGTACTGCACTGCCATCACACTTTGAGCATGACATGCAGTATCCATCCCAATGACATCTAAAAGATGAGCAGGCCCCATAGGAAGACCCCAAGACTCCATACAAGCATCTATTTTTTGAAAATCCACACCTTCCCGAATTAACTTCATAAAAGCATTGAAATATGCAAAAAGAACACGATTGACAAAAAATCCAGCACAGTCTTGAACGACTAAGGGCACTTTTCCCATTTGCAAAGCATACGCTAATGCAGTGGCAATCGTTTGATCAGAAGACTTTTTTCCTCGAATAATTTCGACCAAGGGCATTTTAGGAACAGGATTAAAAAAATGCATCCCGCAAAATTGCTCAGGTCTTGCTAAGACTTCAGCAAGTCGACTAATGCAAAGAGTAGAAGTATTCGAGGCTAAAATAGCACCGAGCTTAACCTGGGCTTCTACTTCCATCAAAACTTTTTTTTTGACGGACTCTTGTTCTACCACAGCCTCAACAACAAAATCTGCGTGCTGAAAATCTCCATAAGAAAGGGTGGGATGAATCTGCATCAACACCTGCCCCATCTGTAAAGGTGTCATTTTCTTCTGAGATACCTTTTTATCTAAAAGACCCATCGCTTCTGCCATCCCAAGCTCTAAAGCCTTCGGATGAACATCCTTCATCAAAATCCCAACATGGTGCGAGGCTGATTGGTAGGCAATACCCCCACCCATAATACCCGCACCTAATACTGCGGCATTTTTTACCGGTAAACCTTCTTTTCCGTATTTTTTATTCTTTTTCTTCACCCATTGATCATTTAAAAAATGTCCCACCAAACAAGAAGCTTGCGGTGTTTTGGAAACACGAACAAAACCCTGTGCTTCCACAACCAATGCTTCTTGTTGCGTTAAAAAAGCCCCCCGCTCAATCACCTCTAAAGCCGCTAAAGGCGCTGGATAATGAGACCCTGCCTGAGCCGCAATACTTGCCCGAGCACTGGAAAATACCATCGTGGATTCTACTGGATTCAAACGGATCGGATCACGCTTTTCTTGCTGCTTACATCGAAAATCAAGTGGTCCCTGAGGCGCTTGCATCAACGTGATCAAAAATTGCAAACTTTTTTCTTTCAACTGATCAGATGCAATCACAGCATCCACAGCACCCACGCGAAGCGCCTGATCAGATGAGTAATGATTTCCTGTAGTGATCCATTCTAAAGCATTCTCTAAGCCAATCAATCGAGAAAGTCGTACCGTTCCACCCCATCCGGGAAAAATTCCCAGTTTCACCTCAGGTAATCCTACTTTTCCATCCACACTTAAAACACGATAAGCCGCACTAAGCGCTAACTCAAAACCCCCACCAAGCGCCAATTCATTGATGGCAACCACACTTGGAAAAGGAAGACTTTCTATTTGTGACAAAAGAACCTGCGTTTGCCTCAACCAATCTTCAAGCTCAGCATCTGATTTTTTAAAATGTGATGTAAACTCCGTGATATCAGCCCCCACCACGAAACTTTCTTTAGCGCTTGTCATCAAAAGACCCTGAACAGGATGACTCTGAATCAACCGAATCGCTTCCCCAAGCTCCTTCAACACAAGTGCGTTGACCTTATTGACACTTTCTTGCTTCAAATCCAGTTCTAAGTGGGCTACCCGAAAACCCTCTTCTTGTGTCACCCAACAACGAAGCGCCTGACCATCTAGTAACATACTCATCTCTCAGTTGTGTACTATCGCCTCCCTCATTGTCAATCTATTTAATTTTTATTCTTTTTTTGAAACTAGAAATCCTACTATTTTGATGGAAATAAAAGAGTTTTTCATTTACCCTCGTAGTCATGAAAGAATCATGGACCCTTTCTGTACCAGAAGCTCTTAATCGGTTGCGTCAGGAAAAGATCAATCTTTTAGATGTAAGATCGAGACAAGAATTTGAACAAACCCATCTACCGGAGGCTTTTTGTATTCCTTTAGATGAACTTCCCCAACGCCTTTCAGAGCTCGATCCTACCGAGAAGATTCTTATTTATTGTCATCGTGGCATTCGAAGTGCCCATGCTGTCTCTTTCCTCAGAGAACAAGGATTTCTCCATGCCTACCATATTGAAGGAGGACTTACCCAAATCACCCACTTTCTCTCAGAGCACAATGCCTGACACAAAACCGGTGCAAATCAACACATGGATCTACTCCAAAAACGACTCGGTACCCCCCCAAGAGAACTTCTGTCAAAAAAACATATTAGGAACTGTGGAAAACCCTATCCTCTTTTTATTGTGCCTATTCCTTCAGCTCAAATGACTTATCTTTCATGACAGGCTCATGAAAAACCTTTGCTTCATCCATTCCAACCACCTGCCATCATTCCGAAAACAGGAGCAAAAGCAAAGCACGCTCGATCTTCAGTGAAGCCTCCATCGAAGAATCTTGAGGATCGCAGAAACAACTTCCCTCTGGTCGTGAAACAGACAGCAATCGAGGATCTTCCCAAGAAAGGGCGCAACCAATGAGTTGAAAAGCACCCCCCACCGATAAAAAATACTTGACTTAATCTAGCGAATCTGAGAACAGCTTTTTTGTATTGAGGAGACTCAATCTAAAAAAAGTGAAATAATTCTCATTAAGCTTCAGTGAGGATCTCTCAAAAGGGATCCTCGCCGGAGTGGATTCACCCGCTCTCCAAAAAATCACAAATCACTCTGCACTACCCCTGCTGTCCTAATTCATAAGCTATACCGAACAAAAGGAAACCTGAGCAATACCCTCCCACTGCAGCCTTCCTCCTGTCTTCTCCATACTCTCTAAAGCTCCCCGTACGTAAACACCCTAAGATCACCAAATAGCAACTCTCCACTGATCAAAGCACGATGAGAAATCCTACTCGCTCAAAATCCACCCCTTTAGCGAATCCGAGAGCTAGTCTTGGAGTTGAAAAAACTCAATCGAAACCAGTAATAGGATCTCTGAAAAGGAATCCTCTGAAACCCTCCTGTCATAATGCCTGATGCTCCCGAAATCGTCCCAAAAGTACATCGAACACCCCAAAGCACAAATAGAATACCGCATCTTCAGTATGCACGAATCGAAACCACGGTATAAAATCCCTGCTAGCGAAACAGGCAACCACCCTGTCTCTCAGAAAAGCACCCAAAGATGGTCATAAAAAATACTTGACTTAACCTAGCTCATGTGAGAGTAGTCCTCTTAGTTGAGGAAACTCAACCAAAAAAAGAAATGATTTTCATTAAGCTTCAGCGAGGATCTCTGAAAAGAGATCCTCGCCGAGGTGACTTCGGTGAATGCTTGAAATAAAAAATTCCACATTCCATCTTCTACCTCCCTGCTAATACGCGTTCATCTTCTTCTGTTCCTCAAAACTAAGAGCACTCTGAGGTACAAAAGGAAGAGCGACCCTTCTTGTCTCAAATCATTGTCAAGTTTTTAAAATAGGGGGCGATAGGGTTCTGAGACATGAAAAATTGTAAAATTTCTTCAAAAAAACTTTAGAAAAAATGCTGAACAGAAGAAACACGATACTTCCATATGCGAAGAAGCTCTTGTATTGCTTGGAACAGGATCACAATGAATCCCCAAAAGACAAGAACAATAGCAAAAAGCACTCATCAGCGTTCAGACTCAGATAAGGTCGTGAGTTTCCTGAAAAGGGCTTTTGCCACAGGCGATCTCATAAACCCTTCCCTTGAAATCGGCTCCATCCAAACGAATGAATCTCCTAGAATACATGAAGTTAACTTTGCACGAACAGGCGAAAAATCGTCATGGGAAACCATTAAAAAAATATTGACTGAATGTAACGAACAAGAGGCATCCCGACCACCTAAAAAAACACTCATAAAAAATGCTTGACTGAATCTAGCAAATCTGAGAGAAGCTTCCTTAGTTGAGAAAGCTCAGTTGAAAATAAAGAAGTAGATCATCAAGCTTCAGCGGGGATCTCTGAAAAGAGATCCTCGCCGAGGTGACTTCAAAAAATATCATAAGGTCAATGCTCTTACCTGCCAAGATCCATCTTTTTCCCTAAAACTTAAACTGCACAAAAAAGCCAAAAATCTAAGACCTTTCAATCGCACTCTTTGTCCCGAAGAGAAAGTCCATGCAGAGAAAAGCACAGGCCCCCCAACTTCCCATCATCCAAGAACGCTGGTTGTAAAAGGGCCATCGAGTATTCTGAGAAAAGGCACGAGAATCAAGCGTATTTCACTGAAGACTCAACCCATAAATTAAGAATTGACTTCGTAGTTGAGTGGTATCCACTAAAAAGACAAATATTGAAGCTTCAGTGAGGATCCCTAAAAAGAGACCCTCGCTGAAGCGATAGGTTAGTGCGCAGTTCCTGTGAAAGAAAAATTCCCACAGGTAGTATAACTCCCTGAGCCGTAGACACCTTGCGTACCGGTACTCGTCAGTGAAGACGATATCTGGTTATTCGCAACGTTCAAGGACCCTGTATAAGTACATCCAGAACCCATGGTACTAGCACTTCCCATGGTCCCCAAACCCATAGTAGTACTCTGGGGTGTGAAACGAACGGTCACATTAGAAACGATATCTCCACTAGGAGTTCCTCCTGTGATCTGACCTGTTCCCAATTGTCCAGAAACGCTTCCAGAAACGACATTGCTTGCCTCCATCAAGCTAATACTCGCAGTGCCACTTCCTGGGTTAGTCCCCGTTCCATATGCAATGCTAGAACCAGCACCCATTTGGCCTGGCATGCTATAGCTCATCGTTCCTGTATACGTTCTGTTATAATTCATCCCACAACCTGAGTGCATGACAAACGCAAAAACCATCAGCATCATTTCTCT
>DAISZI010000292.1:0-2373 GCA_036824885.1 Oligoflexia bacterium | reverse complement strand
CATAGGTATCCAATGAAAGAAATCACCGTTTGAGTTTGAAGCAAAGCTAGTGCTCAGAAAAACTAATGAACACCATTCTCTTTCAATAAGCTCTGAGCATCTAGAGGAATCCCAAATCGCCCCGTTTCCTGCTTGGAAAGGAATTTTGGATATAATCGAACTTACAGCCTCAAAAAAATGCAATGAGTTTCTGATAGAAAGTAAAAGAAGATAGCTTATAAGAGAAGCTATTTGAATCAGTGCAAGACTGTTTTTCCCAAATCTTAAAGAAAGCGCTAAAATTGTGAGCCAAATGGGAGTTAGATTCAAAACATTCTTTTCGTGACTGCGTGAAATAAGATAAACTGCAGTTGCCCACACTGCCCTAAAAGCGGACCCATGACCCAAAAACTTCTTGGGGATGAGCGTCGATCTGAGTTTTGACTTAAATCTGAAATCAAACTCGTTACCATATCACCCCCACAAAAACGAGTAATGATACTGAACTGGTTGGATCAATGGCAACGCACCGAACTCATTCACATACGCAAAAAATAACCCAGGACGTATGACACCTACCCGAAGCTGATAAAATCCTAGAAAACCTAGAAACGCAAGCATACAAAAAACAGCTGGAATCAGCAACACCTGAAAAAGCTCTTTGTGTGAGCGCGCATAGAAGGCAACCCATACAAAAACAAGTGCTACCATACAACTTGAGTAATAAGACTCTCAGGAGAGCAAAATATGAAAAAGATCCAAAAAATCGTAAAAACCACTTGTAATTTAAAAGTTTTCCGGTTTGCGACCAATTCTTCGAAAATCTATCAACAAAAGCCAATAAAACATAAACGCCTACGAAACGATCCGGTGCCGATGGAAATGGTGTCCTATCAATCTAGCAATACCTCCCGGAATCAAAAAAATCGAATACCAAGTCAAAATCATGGAAATAAAAAAACCAATCCACCTATACGTGACCCGACGTAAGAACCCCTGAAGAACTACCGCACTCACGAATAAAGTAACAGAGTTCAGAACGCATACTCCATCCCATGCTGATTTCGAAAGCAAAGCACATAAAATAACATTCAAAAATCCTGGCTCGGAACACTCCAAAGTAAGAACCTTCCCTGCTATATGAGCTCGACAGCCCCACCTACATACATTGCAGCATCCGAAACGAATAGTCGCTAAAAAGAAAAGAGCCTCTGATAAAAAATACCCCAAGTCATACCTTCGATTGATGGGAATCAAAACCCCTGACACAGACAATAACTGTAAGCACTAAAACAATCATGAAACGAAAGTAGTTACTGAGATCATCTGACTTTAATCTGTTGATCCAACAACCATGCTTTGAATCGACTAAGCATCCAAAGACTACCGCAAGATAAATAAAAATAGAAGACCATCTCTTGCCTGAAGAGATGGTTCCACGTTGATGACGAAAAAAAAATAACTGCGCTCACAAGTGCCAACCATCGAAATAATCTTTCAGTAGAGAAAAAGAAATGAACCACGAATAACAGGAAGATCAACGCTAATACAACCGAGGATATTCTCCTTCTCCTAAATAAGACCCATTAGCAGAAGAAAGGCCCCGACAAAGACATGCTCAAGGGCTTGTCCTTTCAAGAGAACAAAACAATCCCATGAAAACTAAAAATTGGGAGAAAATCCCCCTCAGCACGCAACCATGCTAAAAAAGATTTTCGAAGGCTCACATTACCCCCATCCTGCAAATTGGTGTTTGCCCGAGTTCTTCTCTGAATTTTTTCTCTTTTTCATAAAAACTGATCCTGTCATGGCTTTTCTACCTCTGATAACGAAGCGAATGTGAAAGATGGATCTTTTGCTCCCAGCAATGACTTCCCAACACCCAAGCACATTTCTGCCAGAAACGATCGACTTTTCATGCAACGGTATGATCATGCCTTCTTCCGTAGATTCACAAAAGAGAGAGCCTCTGATGAATAACAGCTACCATCACTTGAATTTCAAGTATTTCCCTGGTATTTCTATTTTGAAATCGTTGAAATTTTTTAAGCTTAAGTATTTTCTTTCATTTTTTGACAATCAAGCAGTATAAAAAATTTACAACCAAATTGCAAAAGCTCAGTCTTATAACGTCAATGACTTCCTTGTAAAATGAAAAATCTGAATTTTCTTCCCTTCAACCACACCTTAGGTAATCAAAGAACCCTCGAACCCGAACTCAACATAGAGAGATTGCATAAACATCCGAGAAAGCAATAAAAACCTCAAAAACATGACCAGAAACTTTAACTGAAGACGAGAGAAAACCTGAGACCCCGTTCAATACCAAAGCCATACCAAATAATGACCACGCGCTGCCCGCACCGCCTAAATTGTAAGTTTTTTTGGTTTACT
>DAISZI010000291.1:0-2385 GCA_036824885.1 Oligoflexia bacterium | reverse complement strand
CTAAATAAATCAGGCAATTGACGATTACTAGAGCCCCAAGAGAGGGTTTTTTTTAATTATTAGTTGCTGGTGACTAATCACGTTATAATAAACTTCTTCGATTTTTATGCTAAGACGATGCGATTTTCGTGACTGACTATTTTTTACCGGTATGTACTCAGACTTGAAAAGTACTGAAAAAATCTTTTGAACAGTGAAGGAAAAAGTTTCAATGATTCATGAAAAAATTCAATGACAGAGGAAAGCTGAATCAGTAAAAATGGATATCCCGTTTTCTAACTCTATGGATTTTCAGTAGCTTTGCAAAGAGAGTTTTGCTCTCTTTTTGCAGCTATCGTTTTGTCGCTAGGTCAGATTTTTTGTTCATCTGGGTACTTTTTTTTGATTCCCTGGTCTTATCAGGAGGATGCTCTGTCGTTTTTTGAACTCAGAAGGTGCTTCTTGGTCACGCGTACCAAAAAAAGCGGACGGGGACAACCCTTCAAAAAAGAGGCGCCAATTGGTGCAAGCCAGGTCGCTTTTCGCTATGCACTACTCGAGGCCTATAGCTTCTACAGGGCAAGCCTCCAAAGCGATACGGCAGTGCTCTTCTTCCTCTGGAGTTTCAGGTTGCTTGTGCACGTAAGAGTACCCGTGACTATTGTTGCGGGTAAAATGAAGCGGTGCTTCTGTGCGGCAAGCATCACAATCGATGCATTGATCGTCTACAAAATAACGCCCCGGGACATTGTCTGGCCATTTCTTTTCTTTTTCTGCCATAAAAAAACTCGGATTCGATACTGTCGGATTTCTATGTTAAAGTCAAAGTATTTTTTTTAAGCCTTTGAGGTGCTTATGGACGTTCCCGAAAAATTTAAAATTGTGATCAGTGATTGTCATTTATCAGCAGGGCATTTTTTTGAAAATAAATTGAATGTCCATGAGGATTTTTATTTTGATCGAGAAATGACGGATTTGTTTGAATATTTTTCAACAGGAGATTATGGAGAAAAAGCTTATGGCCCAGTACAAGTAGAACTATTTATCAACGGGGATTATTTTGATTTTTTAAATGTGCCGTACCATGGGGAGTTTGAAGATGCCATTACCGAAGAGCTTTCCCTTTATAAATTAGAGGCTATTTTAGCGGGACATCCTGAAGTCATGCAGGCATTGAAAAAATTTGCTTCTTTACCGGGTAAAACCATTACTTACATGATTGGAAACCATGATGCGGATCTTTTTTTTCCTAAGGTGCGCGAACGTATTATTCGAGCTTGGGATCCTGAAGGAAGTTTTCCCAGTGAAAAAGTAAAAATTATTGTTGATTCTGACCGTATTCGCTACGAAGGAGGTGTTGAAATTCATCATGGAAATCAATTTGAAGCGATCCATATGCTTGATTTTAAGAATCCTATTTTAAACAATGGTCTTCAGATTTTAAATATTCCCTGGGGAAGTTTTTATGTTTTAAAAATCATCAATCGAATGAGGTGTGAAAGGGAATTTATTGACAAGATTCGACCTGCCAAAGTCTTTGTTTTTTTTGGATTAATCTTTGATCCTTGGTTCACTATACGCTTTGTCGTGCTTTCTATTTATTATTTTTTGAAAACACACTTTGTCCATAATTTTAAAAGAAAATCAGGAGTCAGGCTCACGTTAAAAATGCTTAAGCAGGAAACAGATTTTCTTTTAGATTTAGAGCGCCAGGCGCGCAAGCTTTTGGATCAGGAGGAAGAGGTCAAGACCATCATTTTTGGGCATACCCACAAGCCCATGCAGAGGGTTTATCCCGATGGCAAGCAGTACATCAATACCGGTACCTGGACGAAGATGATCAATTTAGACTGGAGGAACATCGGGCAGAGATTTTGTCTGAGCTTTGCGTTCATCCGGATCCACGATGGGGGGAGTGAGTGTCAATTGCGTCAGTGGGTAGGGGAGCATGCTCCCCACCAGGCTTTTCGTAATTAGAGAAACGCTTGCATCCAGCTAAGGGTTGATCGTATAAGGTGAGTATGGAAAAAACAAATCGTCTTATCGTGGTGGGAGGTGGCTTAGCGGGTCTCATGACCACGTTGAGGGCTTGCGAATTAGGTATGGAAGTGGATCTTTTCTCATTGGTCCCTGTCAAGCGCAGTCACTCTGTTTGTGCTCAAGGTGGGATTAATGGGGCTGTGAATACCAAGGGAGAGGGAGATTCCCCCTGGGAACACTTCGATGATACAGTTTATGGGGGCGATTTTTTAGCGAATCAGCCTCCCGTTCAGAAGATGTGTGAGTCAGCACCTGGGATTATCTACTTGATGGATCGGATGGGGGTTCCTTTCAATCGTACCCCTGAGGGGCTTTTAGACTTTAGACGCTTTGGAGGAACAAAGCACCATCGTACGGCTTTTGCCG
>DAISZI010000290.1:0-2395 GCA_036824885.1 Oligoflexia bacterium | reverse complement strand
AATGCCTAAAGCTTCATGAATCGTTCCAGGATTACGTAATTTAAGCTCCTCTAAAGTCACCCATGTTTTCCAAATCATAAAACTCCTCCCGATATCTGAATTACCACCAGTTTTTCCAAAGCATTACGAGACAAGCATGCACTTGCTTTATTCTTTCAAGACCCTACTTGCCTTTCATACCCTTAAAGGTATCTTCTGAAACTGATCTTCAGTCAACCTAGGTTCTACCAAAAGATGCATGTGCCCTAAACGATCATCTTTCACTGGAGTTTCAAACTTTTTCCTGAAATTTATGGAACACATTGAAATTATTGATTTTTTTAAAACTCAGCATTTTGCTTAATCCTTTTAAAATCAAATAGTTACAAAAAAACTTGAAACTCAAGTTTCATGGCTACCAACTTCATAATGAAAAAAACCCTTGAGACAAACAAATTGCAAAAGAGCACATAAAGGCTGAATTTGAACTTTTTCTCGAGCATCTTCAAGCACTCCCCCAAACGAAGCAGTACTAGCTAAGAGCCTAACTTCCCCCGCGATCTTCAGAAACGACACCAACCTTTTAAGATCCTCAAAAGTAAGCTGGTTCTTTCTTGCATCAACAGACATCTGAGCCTATCCTCATCCTCACCTTCGCAGTAAACTCAATGCCTAAAGCTTCATGAATCGTTCCAGGATTACGTAATTTAAGCTCCTCTAAAATCAACCATATTTCTCTAGTCATAAAACTCCTGCTGATACCTGACTTACCACCAGTTTTCCCAAAGCATTACGAGGCAAAGAAGCAACATGCACTTGTTTTATTCTTTCAAAACCCAAGACTTGCCTTTCATACCCTTGAATGATCTTCTGAAGCTGATCTTCAGCTAACCCAGGCTCTACCAAAAGATGCATGGCATGCCCTAAACGATCATCTTTCATAGCTACCAACTCCATAGGATGGAAAACCCCCTCCTCGAGACAAACCGATTGCAAAAGAGCACGTAAAGCCTGAATTTGAACTTTTTCTCCAGCAATCTTTAAGCACTCTCCCAAACGACCATGCACGACTAGCTGAGAGCCTAAAACTTCCCCTCGATCTTCAGAACGGTACCAACCTTCTCTTTTAGGATCCTCAAAAGCAGGCTGCCCTTCTTTCCAAAAAAAGACACCTGTCAGTAACGAAGAACCTCGAACTTCCAAAACACCCTCAGGACAAGCACGCACCTGCACATGAGAAAGCACCTGAAGCTCAGGATTACCTAAAGTAGCAGTAGCCACCTGCGAACAGGTTTCTGTCATGCCATAGGTTGGTAAAAGCGGCCAACCTAAATCTAATGCCCTTTGATACAATGCCGAACTGCACGCCCCCCCACCCACTAAAATAGCACGCAAACAAGAAGGCGCCTGATAACCACGTGTCACTAAATCATAAACCTGAGTGGGTACAAGTGCACTGAGCGTTGCCTGAGAAGCTTGTTTCACGAAGTCCTCAGGATTCCAAGAAGGAAGTTTCATCACTTCCGAGCTACTCAAAAATGCCCTCGCATAAATACTTAATCCTCCGACATGAAAATCGGGAAGAGCATGAAGCCAATGATCAGAAGAACTCACCTTTAAATGGTCATTAACAGCCCTAGCAGAATTTAAAAAACACGCTTTTTTTAAAGCTACCCAAGAAATACGCCCTGAAGACACTGTCCCAGAAGTTGCCAAAAAAAGATGCCCTGAAACTTGCGAATTACCCCAAAAAAAAAGCTTCTTCAACTCATTTTTACGTATCTCTGAAAAAGCAGGATTGAGAATATAAGCATTCTCTTCTGAGAGCCAAAAACTCATAGACCCAACCAAAAACCTAAAGCTAACAAACTACCAAAACTTAAATGTAAAAAAGCCGCTTGACCTAAAAAGTGATTATAAATCACCCCAGGAGGCGTTTGAAAGACCTTACGGCTCAATTTCCAAGCCAATCCCAAGATCAATACAGGCAAAAAACCAGCCGCGAACCATCCTTGAGCAAGCCAAAAAAAATTTCCTAAAAAAGGAAGGGATAAAAGCAACGCAATCTCCCACCGAACCACATGAGACCCCCACCGCACAGAAAGCGTTTTTTTCTGAGCCTTCTCATCTTCTTTCTGATCCCGAAAATGATTCAGAGCAATTAGAGAAGTAGCAAGCAACCCCACCTGCGTTCCTGCTACCCAACAGAAAGGATCCCAGGTACCCGTATTCAAGTAATACATTGTATGCACGGGAACCCAACCAAAAAAAATCAAAACAAAAGGATCACCCCAACCTAAATACGCCAGAGGATAAGGCCCACCTGTATAACTATACCCAGCAAGAAGAGAGGCTAACCCCACCATCACAATAGCAAGCCCACCTGCTTGAACAAGCGGAATAGCAAAAAGACAAG
>DAISZI010000289.1:0-2406 GCA_036824885.1 Oligoflexia bacterium | reverse complement strand
GTTGAATTTCATGGCTTGAAAGTGATGCGTAATTTTGTTAGACCCAATGATGTAGAGTGACCAAGCGGTCGAGGCGACAACTATCCTGAAACATACCGCCTGAGAAGCTGCTCAAAATTTGCCAAGCAAGCATTGTCTTTTACAAAAGCCTTGATTGCAAAAGAGCAAGCACACCCTCTTCATCCAAAATACAAATACCCCATTCTTTCGCTTTTTTCCATTTACTGCCTGGGTCTTCGCCTGCAATGACATAATCTGTTTTTTTAGAAACAGCATCCGTCACACGCCCTCCTTGTTTCTGAATCAGATCTTGCATCTGTTTTCGTGAGTAATGAGGCAAAGTGCCTGTCAAAACAAAGGTCTTTCCCGATAAGCCATTGGGTTTAGCAAGCACGAGACTTTGAGGCTTAACATAATAAAGTAGTTTTTTTAATGCTTGAGCGGAAAGAGGATCCTGAAAGTAATTTACAGTACTTTTTGCAATTTCAGGACCTATTTCAGGAATTTGACAAAGCTCTTCTTGAGTTTGAACTGCTAAAACAGAAATATCAGAAAAAGAATGAGCAAGAATACTTGCGATACGTTTTCCTACATGCCGAATTCCCAAAGCATAAAGAAAATCGTCTAACTGAGGTTTACGCGCTTTTTGAATGGATTCCAACAATTGCTGAGCTGATTTTTCAGCAAAACCCTCTAATAAAAGCAGCACTTCTTCAGAAAGCTTAAAGATATCTGCAAATTGCTCAACAAGATTTTTTTGCACTAATTGTTCTACCGTCTTTTCTCCTAAATCTTCTATACGTAATCCAGCGACAAAATGAGAAAGCCGTTCTTGAAATTGAGCTTGGCAATGCAAATAAGTACAACGCAAAACTTTTTCTTCAGCTTTTTTTTCAACAGGATAATGGCAGGAAGGACATTTTTTCGGAAACAAAAAAGACTTTTCCTGACCTGTTCTTTTTTCAGGTAAAATACGAACAATCTCAGGAATCACATCCCCCGCTCTTTGAATGACCGCATGGTCTCCCACACGAATGTCTTTACGCTCCATTTCTTCCGCATTATGTAAACTAGCACGCCTTACCCACACTCCCCCCACCATCACAGGAGCCAACAAAGCAACCGGTGTCAAAGCCCCTGTTCTTCCCACCTGAACCATAATACCCTGAATCTGAGAAACCTCTTGTGTCGGAGGGTACTTAAAAGCCACCATACCCCGAGGACTACGAGGCAAATACCCCGCTTGCTCTAAGTCGGAGAATTGGTTCAATTTAATGACAATTCCATCAATTTCAAAAGGGAGCTCTGAGCGTAAACTCTTGATGCGCTCGTAAAATCTAAAAACTTCTTCAATTCCCAAACACCTTTGTCTGAATTGGCTGACTTTAAAACCCCAAGTACTTAAAAGATCCTCGCAGGATTCTACAGTCTCAAAAGACGCTCCTTCTACCTTACCTATGCCATAGCAAAACAAGTCTAAAGGCCTGGAAGCAGCAATAGCAGAATCAAGCTGCCTCATAGAACCTGCAGCAGCATTTCTAGGATTAGCAAAAACTTTAAGATTTTTTTGAACTTGTTGATCATTGAGTGCATGGAAAGCTTCTGTAGGTAAAATCACCTCCCCCCTCACTTCTAAGTAATCAGGAGGTTTCTTAGTTTGTAATCGAAGTGGGACTGACCGGATCGTCTTGACATTCTGAGTCACATCCTCCCCAAAAGTACCATCTCCTCGCGTAGCTGCTTGCGTCAAGATTCCTTCAACGTAAGTCAGATTCATGGATAATCCATCAAATTTAAGCTCCACAAAATACTCTAAGGGTTGCTCTTGACTGAGCAATCGATGCATACGTTCATCAAACTCAACTAATTGTGAATAATCATGAATATTGCTCAGAGATAGCATGGGCTTTTGATGCTGCACTTTTTTAAATTTTTTAAGGACCTGCCCCCCCACGCGTAAGCTGGGAGAGTCTGAAACCATCAGATGCGGGAAACGAGATTCTAACCTCTGAAGCTCTCGAAATAAGGTATCGTACTGAGCGTCAGAGATCTCAGGATCGTCCAAAACGTAGTACCGAAAATCATGGTGATGAAGGAGCTCAGTGAGCTTTTGTATTCTCTTGGCAACCGAAGAAGACATCGTTTGGAGATACCCGAATTTCACTTTCCTGACAACATTCAGGTATTCCATTGGATCAGCTCTTGAATGTGAGAGAGCGGACGTAATTGCATTTTTTGGACAGAAGAAGGACATCCTGCCTGGGGAAGAACAACCGTATGAAATCCAAGACGTTGTGCTTCTTGAACACGATTTTCTAATTGAGAAACCCTTCTAATTTCTCCCGTAAGTCCCACCTCCCCAATAAAAACCCACCCTAAAGGAAAAGGATTTTGAGTGGTACTAGA
>DAISZI010000288.1:0-2411 GCA_036824885.1 Oligoflexia bacterium | reverse complement strand
AAGCGTATTTCGCGATTTCAGTTGCTTGCATTTTTTGGGTTAATCCCGCTTCAAAAATAAAGCTATCAGGCTGGGAAGAAAGAAGCGTTGCCTTCCTAGCAAGAGAAATCAAAGGCATGCCGAGGGCCTGAGCACGCTCTGCAATGGCATCCACGCCTTTTGTTAGAAGGGGTCCGAGGACGACGGGAACTTTGTGTTTTTTCACCAAATTTTCTAGTGCTTGAGTTGCTTGTTCAGGGCTTTGACCGCTTTCTTCTAAAATGATCTCGAAAGATCCTTCCAGACCAAGCTTGATGGCTTGCAGGAGCTTATTGCTGTATTTGCCCATATTACCTGAGGTAGGAAGTAAAACGCCGATAGCATGGTAATTGAGTTCCTCGGTGGGTTGGGGTTCTTGTGGGAGGGGTTTTTGTGTCAGTTTTTTTGAAGCGCGTTCAGCGTAGGCGCTTTGAGGGTATTCAGTGAGAAGTCTTTGTAAATAGCTTTCTCCCGCGGGATCTTGGGGAGTTTTTTCTAAAGCTTGGGTTCCGAGCTCAAAAAGGACCACGTCAAAAATAGGAGCTTTTTGATAATGATTCAGGAAGTTGTAGGTGTCTGATATAGGTCTTTCTGATAAGTGAGCGAAATTTTGTTCTACCTTTCGGTATAAATTAATGAAGTTTCCTCGGGGAAGATCGGAAATACAACTTGTCTCTAAAAAAAGAGTGATGGCTTCTAAAAAATGGGATTGTTGTTCTGCGAGTGAAGCTTTGAGTAAGAAGTAAGGTAGCTGTTGTTCAGGGGATAACGAAGCAAAGGTGATGGATTCCAAAGTCTTTTCAGATTGCTGAAACGCTCTTGTCTGAAATTGAGCGAGCGCTAAATGGTACAATACAGAGTTTTTTTCTGGCTTGGGAGCGGTTTTAGCTGCTTTTTGAAATTGTAAAGCTGCTTGCTCCGGAGCGCGCATTTGCATCAAAATGAGTCCATCTAGATTCTCAAGTTTCCAAGCAACTGAGCTTTGAGGGAAGCGCTTTAAAAAAATCTCTGTCTTGCTGTGGGCTTGGGAATAGCTCGCGTTTGTATAAAGTCTCTGAATTTCTTGGTACCGAGTTTGCTCTTCTTGATAAAAAGGAGAGAGGGGAGGGGTTGCACAGGCGGCCAGCAGAAAAACAAGCCCCAGCGTCTTTTTTGCAACCATCTCCTCTCCCCCGATGCAGTTAGCCAAAGAAGTTTTTAACTTTCTCAAAAAAATTCGTTCGCATAGGATGAGCGGTATCTCCACCTGCCTCATCAAACTGCTTGAGCAACTCTTTTTGTTCTGAGTTAAGCTGGTTAGGTATTTCTACGAGGATTCTCACCAGCTGATCTCCCCTTCCATAAGTACCCAGCCGTGCTAGTCCTTTATTTTTTAATCGAAGGATTTTATGGGATTGTGTGCCTGCTGCAATTTTCAGTTTGACTTTTCCTTCTAAGGTAGGAACCTCAATTTCCGTCCCTAAAACAGCATGCGAGAATCGAATGGGCACTTCGCAGATAATGTCTGCTCCCTCTCGAGTAAAAAAATCGTGAGGTAAGACTCGAACGGTCACATAAAGATCCCCAGAAGGGCTTCCTCGTTCTCCTGCTTCCCCTTCTCCTGTTAAGCGTAATTTCTGACCGGTATCCATTCCTGCGGGAATTTTAACCACAATTTTTGTAATTTTTTGTACGCGTCCTGATCCACGGCAGTCTGAACAAGGATGAACAATGACTTGTCCTGATCCTTCGCAAACATTACAAGGACGGGTAATGGCAAAGAACCCTTGCTGAAAACTCATCTCCCCTCTGCCTGCACATTGCTTACAGGTTTCAGGTTGAGTGCCTGGTTGTGCTCCTGATCCCGAGCAGCTGGTGCATGAGATCGTTTTGGGTATTGTGATGGTTTTATCTGTTCCAAAAGCTGCTTCTTCAAAGCTGATATCTAATTGGGTCGCAAGATCATTTCCAGGTCGACCCCGTCTTTGGCCCCCTCGAGAACGAGAGCCCGTGTGAGCTCCAAATAAATCCCCGAAAATATCTCCAAAAATATCATTCATAGAAGAGCCTTCAAATCCCGAAGGCCCTGCGTTCATTCCAGAAGCAGCATGACCAAATTGGTCATACATACTTCGTTTTTTAGGATCAGAAAGCGCCTCATAAGCTTCTGAAAGCTCTTTGAAGCGCTCTTCTGCCTTTTTATTTCCCGGATTTTTATCAGGGTGAAATTGAATGGCAAGCTTCCGGTAGGCCCTTTTGATTTCTTCAGCTGCAGCTTGTCGAGGGACTCCGAGTACCTCATAGTAATCGCGTTTTCCGTTCATAAATTTCACCCAAAGGATTTAAGTTTAGACCTCTTTGTAATCGGCGTCAATCACGTCCTCTTGCTTTTGAGAGGATTGCTGTTCCGATGT
>DAISZI010000287.1:0-2412 GCA_036824885.1 Oligoflexia bacterium | reverse complement strand
AAATTTTGACTTATTTTTGTTCATTTTTTCTCTAAACAAGGGGTCCACTGTCCAAGGCGCTCTCTGCCTCTACTGGAATGTATGCATCAACTCTATCAATAGTTCATCGGGAATTCCCTTGGCGCAAGTAGTTTCTGCAAGCTCATGATAGTCATGATTGTATTTCTTTTAATTGATTGCACGTATTCCGAACTATCGCTCAAGAAACAATTTTCTTCATTGTAAGATGAGATCCGGAAGGCAATCATCGCACTTCTCTTAAAATCTGAGCTTCTTGCTAGATCAGATGCCGTTTTTAAACGAATTACAACTGGTGAATTTAGATCGATTTGAGGATTTTTCGAAAATTGCACGAATAACACCACAGTAACCTTCCGAAAGTTTTCTGTTTTTCTAACATTTCATGGTGCGCATATAGCTACACTTCGTTATTTCTAACGGTTTCATGAACTAATGACTTATCGGATCACCTTTTGTCTCTGTTGAAACATGGACTTCACCTGTCTTTCCATCCTCATCAGTATTGAAAGAAGAGGGAGCGGATGAGAGACAACCGTCGTCATTTTGTTCTCCCACCTCTGCCCCCTCAACCCCCACAGGCGCCCCTCTCCTATTCATAGAGGAGGGGTCCCCCAGCTTGATTAACCTAATTCTCGCCAATAGAGACCTTCTTCGATACGGTACATTCCATCACGACAATCGCCAACTTGAGCTTCAAGCAAAGAACTCTAGGTTTTCTGATTGGCAAAATAAGATATCACCATATCTAAGATCGCGATACGATTTTCAATACCTTTACCAGAAAAGTTCCGTAAAGTCTCATGAAAAAATCTCGACCTTACTTTGAAAAATACTTTTCGGGATTTGGAGATTTCCATTGCTGTCGAAAAGTGCGTTAATGAGATCATTCGGTGTTTTTTTTCTGCCAAACCATTTTTAGTATTTTTATCACGAATACTCCACCATTTATTGTTTCTCTGAGATAAAACACAAGAGACTCAGATTCCAGACCGAGTGAGAACGCTTACTCCTTCTTGATCAGGATCAATGAAACAGCGCATTATAAGCTCCTAGCTAGAACCATGATCCAAAATCAGTAACCTAGTACTAAAAAACAATCATCAGAATCTCATACGACACTCATACAGCCACATTAAATTGATATAAAATTCGATAAATGTAAAATCTACGAAGGGTTCAAATTTCATATTTTAGAATTTTATTCAAATAAAAAACGACAAAATCTCGCTCTCAAAAATTTTTAAAATGAATAAAATCAAAAGTTAAATTTATTTTTGTATTTATTGAGAAGCTCGATCACAATCTATCCATCTGCGTATCACTGAAAGACACATCGTATTGTTTAGTTGCAATATAAACCATTCTTGACTACGGTAGTTCCTAAAACTCAAATTTTTTAAAATACTGAGTCATTTTTTTATCGTTTTTTATTCATCGCGACTGAAATATTACTCGAGTTTCAAGTTTTTTCCTGAAATTTATGCAACATATTGAAATTATTGATTTTTTTAAAACTCAGCATTTTATTTAATCCTTTTAAAATCAAATAGTTACCAAAAAACTTGAAACTCGAGTATTACAGATCTTGATAGGCAATGCTACCTCTTTTTAGCGCTAGCATCAATCTGTCAAGCAATTGACTTGGTTTTCAGACCTGTCTGCAAAAAAAACCACCTAAAATTACTTTTCAAAGGAGGGAAGATCTTCAGATTCTCTAAAAATTCATTGAAATCTGGGAGTAGAAACCGATGATCTTTAAGAAAAAAACGAACCTATAGTGAGAAAAACTGACCTCAAAGCTCTGCAGCAATATCGAGCCAAGATCGAAACCAATGATGATATGAGTCATTTTTAACGACTTCTTTGAAGGGAGCAAAATCTATGATCAGCACCTTTGCAAGCAAAACTCACCCAACCCTGCTGACATCAATTCAAAAGCATGCAAATTAGTTTAATTCCTGGCTTCCAAGGCTCACTGGTTTGGTATCTTTAAATGGCAACTCTGCCTATTTTTGTTCTTTTCATTTTTTAAAAAACTAAGAAAAAAATTTGATGGTTTTTTCATTGGGCAATGACTTACTATTGTGCCCTAAGCGAAAAACACCCTTGGCTCATCGAGATCTTACAGGACCAGCTACTCTAGCACTTATGGATTTTTTTAAAAAAAATGACGCAGTGATTTATCTATTACCGCCTAAAAAAATTGACTACTCGTATAAGTGGCCCCAGATAAAAACGCCGACTGCCCACGGAACCGGACTTACCAGTCACGTATCCGGCTTTATGTGATCCATTTGTTCACTGCAAACCAATGCGACAATCTATTCGAGGACCGGGTCTTTTGACCTACCCAATTGATAAACCAGATGAGATAAGCTCTTTCAACCGCTC
>DAISZI010000286.1:0-2422 GCA_036824885.1 Oligoflexia bacterium | reverse complement strand
AAATTTTTTAAAACTAAGCATTTTATTTAATACTTTTAAAATCAAATAGCTACAAAAAAACATTGATCAATAGCTTCTACCTATTTTTTTTCACTTCCTCAGTCCCGTCAATAAAAACTCTTTGAAAGCTCTCAAAATCTAAAATACAAAAAAGTCCCTTCAACGTGTCACGAGAAGGAACAGCACCTTCGAGACTGAAAAAACCTCTTAAGCCATTACCCTTTATGGCCGTAATCTTCTACCTCGGTCCAGCATTTACACCCGATCACCGCGCATACCGCGATAAAAACGATCTTAATAAGTTTATGCGTAAGTATTGGCCATTTCGGAGATCTTCTAACCTAATAAATGAATGATAGGGTCGTTTTTGCTACGACTTTCATGGTTCGCGAAAATTATCACACAAACTCGTCTGCCATGCGAGTTCATCTCGAATAGCTCTGATCCGCCGCCCAAATCCTATGCGTAACCCCTGCCTAAACCATCACAAACGCTAAAAGAGAACCTACAAAATTCCACACAATTACAAATTCGAATCTCGAACTCAACCGAATCAAAGAATATAGATCGGCTCAGATTGCTCTCCCCAGAGGCCACTCAAAACCGTCCAAAGATGTAGAAATGCCTGTCTAGTAGCAAAGCGTTAACCTTCTGCTCTTTCAGAAGGAAGAAGGAATGAACGTTTTGAAACCACAAAAGCAGCAGTGGAACCACTGCTGAGGGCAGAAACCAGTTACCGAGAAATCGAGGTGAGCTTGGGCATCCGCAGGGAGACAGATCAAGTATGCTCGAAATTTGAGAACAACAGGGTCAAAAGAGTCATTCCGAGGAGGTGAGCATAGCTCAAGATCAAAATTCACCACAATGACCGATTTTGACCTAACCGCAGGGGATTGCTCAAATACATGAACTCCGAAAATTAGATCTTTCGAGCAATCAAATCGGAGGCACTCGGAAGTTATTCGTTTTTTTGAAATCGTTCGTACTTGCAAACAAGGCCACAAAGATACTTGGGATGAGATTACTCTCAGACATCAAGCGTCGAAGGCTCAAATGGCAGAACTGAGCTCTTAAATCTTACAGCAGGGAAGTCAAGACTTCCTGGTAGTCAATGAGAATCAAGCCTAACGAATTTTAAATGATCTTCATCCGAAGCCAATGCCTTAGACTTAACTGCTTCATTTATCAAGAAAACTCAGAAAACACATCTAAACGCTCTGATATTTTTCTTGATTTCAAATTTTAAAAAAAACTTAAAAATTGATATTGCTGAGACATTTGGAAGAGATCGCTAGCATCAGTTTTTCTCTCTAGAAACTTAAACTCGATATAGCATTATTTTAAACTAGAGCATTTAAAATTAAACAAAAACACTAACAATTTGCCCCAAAAAATAACTACTAATGCCAATCAAAAGTTGAACGATTTAGTCCAATAAAGAGCCAACCTACTGATTTTTATAGAAATAATCTGAACAGTCTGTTATCCAATCGTAGTCTTCGACAGTGTGGCGAAATTAAATTCTTTCTGCTGCTTCTGTGGTGGACGACAATCTACAGTTTTTATAATTGACAAAATCATTCAACTTTTGATTGGCATTACTAATAAAAAAACCTTGACTAAAAAATCTCACTGAGGTACCGATTCACTCATGACTAAACTATCGCGTTTTATTAGATGCACCTTTTTTTCGATAACAGCTCTTCTTCTCCGCGCTTCTTTGTCACTTGCTATGTACCATGACACTGATGTTAGAACTACTATTTCAGATCGATCCAGATTCCTAAAAATTTCTGAAACGATCCTTACCAATGAACAGTGTGCGAAGCTTCAAATAAGCTATTTTGAACAATTAGAGATTTCACATTCAAAAATCGATCCTGCGCTATTTGATAAATTATCTAAAAGTCTTTCAAAGAATCTTAAGGAATTATCAATTGACTCAGTTACAGATACAAATCCTACACCCAAACTCCTTTCGGTTCTTCATTGTTTAACAAATCCCAACTACCTTGAATCGTTAGAGGCATTAAGTCTTAAAAATCAAGATATCGGTGACTCAGAAATGTCTGCCATTGCTAGCATGCGGGGTCTAAAAAAATTAGATCTCACTGGTAATCGAATCAAAGATGACGATATCATTAATCTTTCCAGAATGATCCTTATTCGCAATGAAGGCTCCAAGCAAACGGCAACTGCATTTGCACATAAATTTCAAAATTTAAATATACCAGGATTAAATAGTTCTGAAGCAGAAAATAATGCCATTATTGCCGTACTGAAGCAGGAGCTACCAGGAATCTTCGCTCAGTTTGCCCAGGAGACTATGGGTGGGATTACAGACTTGAATCTCAGCTCCAATCAAATAGGAGACACTGCAGTGGAGCATATTGCTAACATGGAAGGAATGGTCGTCTTAAAT
>DAISZI010000033.1:0-10279 GCA_036824885.1 Oligoflexia bacterium | reverse complement strand
ATTAAAAAGATGAACGATCTTCATCCAAAGTGCGTAAAAAAAAATCCACCCTAAGAAAACTCTCATTTTTATCTTTTAGGAGTTCTTGGAAAGTCTGTCAACTGCATGCCATTTTGCTTATTCCGGGAATGTGTTATTCTCAACCGGTGGGGTGTGATGATCGCTTTGAAGGGGGTGTCTAAATGGTATGTGAACCAGCCTCGGGTGTTAGACCAGGTGAGTTTTGATGTGAAGCAGGGGGGGTTCCTTTATGTTCTGGGGGGGACGGGAGCTGGCAAGTCTTCTTTACTGAGAATCATTGCGACTCAGGAGCCTCCTTCTTCAGGGACTGTCTCCTTGTTTGGTTACGATCTTGCCCGTGTCCAGGTTTCTACTTTGCGTACGATTCGTCGGGCTTTGGGTTTTATTCCTCAAAATGTAGCGCTCATCCCTGATTTAAGTGTTTACGACAATATTGCTCTTTCTGTTTCTTTGGCAGGTCAGAAAGTGCTGGCATCGGTCTCTCAATCTAAAATAAGTGAGTTATTGCATGGTTTAGGGTTAGAAGATCGTCGTTATGCGTTAGCGCGTACTTTATCCGGCGGAGAATCTCAGAGGGTTGCTGTTGCGCGTGCTTTGGCACGTAAACCTGAGCTGATTATTGCAGATGAACCTACCGGCGCTCAGGATCGCCAGTATGTTTGGTCTCTCATGGAGCTTTTGATGAAAGCCCATAAAGCCGGTACTACCATTATTTTGGCCACCCATGATCGTGAAATTGTCAGACGCTTGAGAAAGCAATGTGCGGTGCTGAAGGGGGGGCATGTAACGATTGAGGAGTCAGCATGTTTTTATTGAAATTATCCATGCGTTCCTGGAAAATTGCTCCTTGGAGTCAATTTCTTTCCTCTTTGGTAGTGGGTTTCTTGCTGCTTCTGCTTGGGTTTTTGTTTTTTCTTCAAAAAAGTCTCACCTCGGTGGTTTCGCGGTTGGAGCGTCAGCAGGTTCTCTTTGTTTATGTAAAAAATACCGTACCTGATCAAAAAACTTTTTTGGTAGAAAAGCTCAAGTCCTTGGTGGGCCCTCATGTTACAGTTCAGTGGATGGGAACCTCTGAGGTTTTGGCATCGCTCAAGGAAACAGAGCTTCGTGAACAATTGCAGGCTTTGGATACTGAAATACAGCTGATTCCCAGATTTATCGCATTGGGTGGAGTTTTTTCTCGAGCAATTTTAGATCAGATTAAGGCCTTACCAGAAGTGGATTCTGTTGAAAGTCTTAAAGATCGTTCTTCTGCCGCAGGGGCTTTTGTTATGCTCAGATGGATTCTTCGAGTTTTACTAGTGGGTATTTTTTGCGTTTTGTCTCTTGGTTTTTTTCAGATTGCTCAAATGAATGCTTCTTTTTATCGAGATTGTTTAGATATTCTTGCTTTTTGGGGTGCAGCTCAAAAAATCCTTTTTGTTCCAGGTGTTTTTAGTAGTTTCTTGGTAGGGCTTCTAGGGGGGCTTTTTGCTTTAGTAGTTTGGTGGGTAGGAAGCTGTTTTGTACTTCAGCACGGTGCTTTTTTCATGCTTAAGGGCATTTTTGTTTTAGAACCTCGTTTGGTTGGGATTTCCTCTGTCTTTCTTTGTTGTTTAGGGGGTTTGATGGGAATGATCGCTGGAGTGCTCAGTAGTTGGACGCAAATACGCAACATGGACTATTTTAAGGTGGTACTATGAAGAAAGCATTCTTTGTATGGATCGCTATACTACCGGTCATTGCATCGGCTAACCTTGAGCTTCCTTCTTTTCAAACCGTGAGGCAGGTCAAGCGCGCTTTACGCAAAATTCACCAGGATTTAAAAATTCAAAATCAAGAAAGACAGTCTGGGATTGAGCGCATAGCCCAATTAGATCAAAAAAGATTAGAATTGCAGAGGCAGGAGTCTTCTTTTCATCTCCAATTGGACACTCAGAAAGGTCTCACGAGTAAGTACCTGAAAGCCATGCAGGTGGGATGGACGCCGTCTCAAACCGAAGCGAAGATTCGAAAGCTTGCTCAAGAAAAGGTCATGACACAGTTAATTCGGGGTTCTTTATCTCAATTAAAAAATGCTCAAAATTCAATTGAAGAAATTCAAAAATTACTTCAAGCCAATTTAGATGAAAAAAAACAAGTCTCTGAGCTCTTAGAAAAAATTGAAGAAAAAAGACATGTGCTTGAGCTCAGTCGTAAGCTTGAATTAGATTTTTTAAAAAAAAGTTGGAACCTCTCCTACCGTTGATTAGGTCAATGACTCAAGCTTGCTCATGCATTTTAAGTTTCTTTTGTGAGTCTTAGGCGAGATCTAAAATTTAGGCAAAGACAGAAAGCTTGCAAGGGGATTGGGGCCATGTTGAGAATTTTAGGTTTCTCAAAAAAACGAAATACGGACAGAAAAATATTCATGGGGTCCTAGTTTTTATCGAATTCTCATCGAGGGCATAGAGGAAGAGTTCGCCATCTTCTTCAATGGTTTTTGAGACTTCTTCATCATTAAGGATCGATACCTGTTCGTTCCGATGTACAGTCCATTTCCCTACATCATTTGTTTTTAAGTAGGTGGTGTATCTGTGATGAGATTCTTGTATTCTTTCTTTTTCGTTCTCGAGGAGTTGGATGAGAATTTTCGAGAGATCTACTTTTTTTTCGAAAACTGCACCAGTGTATCCGGGTCCTTCTTGAAGTGAGCGTATTTTATTATCTAATTTACGTATAATTTTATGCGTATAGATATAATCAGTATTCGTTGTAGTAGTTAGGCATATTAATACTTTATGCACATCTATTGCGTAGCGCATGGTGTTTATGATTTCATTGATTTTTTTATTTTTATGTTTTAAAACAATGTTGTTTGTTTCTTCTGTCGTGTGTGTATTTGTTATTTTACGCCATACTTCAAGTATTTGGGAGTATTCATTATCATTCGTATATTTAGGTCCTATTTCGTCCATTATCCAAGATTTAGGATCATTAGCATCATTGGGATCTTCAGGCTTAGGATTTTGAATAACATTTTTTGAGAAAAATTTGTTTTCTCCGTGTTTATTTAATTCATTAATAAATTCATCTCCATTAGGACCTGAACTTATTGGTTCTTTTGAAATTTTTCCTTGTAGCACTTCTAGTGATTGATTGATCCAATTTTCGGCTCTTCCTTCATAATATTCAAATTTCACACTAAGAGTATTGAATGTTTCATTCAAATCTTTTAGATATGTTTTTAGATCTGTGTATAAAACTTCATCCAGTAGCTTTCTATTTTTTTGACAAGAGACTCCCTGAAGCTTGTAGTTCACAGGGGTTTCATCTTCTTTTTGATTTAAAAAATTGATTTGGATATCTTTCATTGCATTATCGATTTTGATTAGATCCGATTTTTCTTTGGATCTATTGACATGAATAAAAATAAATTTTGGTATTTTTTCTTTTGTAGTTAAGTCATTTTTGATGATGCTAGTTATGTCATCAGAAGAAGATTTTAATTCTATCGAGAGGTAAGCGGTTTTTTTTTCTGTTTTTTGGGTGTGGTTATTTGAAGCATTAGTATCACTTTTCTCTACAATAACAAAGGAAAAAGTATCAAGAAAGTCGAAGTAAATTGATTTTGGACTCTCTTTGGATGTTGACATAAAAATTTCAAGTAGTTCTTTAATAAGACCGCCTTGAGGTTTCTTGGTTCTCGGTATTTCAATATTATTCTGCATGTTTTTAATAATATTATTTAAAGGACCTTTCTTTTTGTTTCTTTCTGTGTATTTCACGTTCCATGCTTCAAGGTCTTTCATAGGAGCAATGAAGCTATCTTTTGTAGATGTTTCAGGCATCATTTGGAATAAATCACCCAGCTCTTTTTTAAAATTTTCTTCGGATGAATTTTGTGCATATTCTTTGAGTTTCACGAGTTCATTGGGGGCTAAAGAATAGGCTTTCCATAAAAGCGTTATTAATGCGTTGATGCAGTTATCATTATCAAATACTTTCAATCCAAACATCGCTTCTAGTTCATTCAAAGGTTGAGGTGAGATTTCTTGAGAGTGGTTTCTTTCGTTGTTCTCATGGATGTTTTCTGGAGTGACGCTGTCACTTGATTGTGTTGAGCAGGCGGACATGAGTATTAAGTAAATCAGAAGTAGTTTTTTGTTGCTGATTTTCTTTATTAAGTTCCAGAATAACATTTTTTTTCTAAAAACTGCATTTTGATTTGGTGCATTTTAGTATGTTTTTTCCAAAGTGTCAATAACTTTTTTTGTTACAGAAATGATTGGATAGAAGAAGGCTAGAGAATCGAGCAATGAGTGGCAAAAAAGATGGAAAGTCTTCAGGTTTTTTTATAACTAGTTGATTTTGAAGGATTGCAAGATTTTTTAAAAAATTAATGATTTCAATAGGTTATAGGATCAGAGAAGGACCTGAAACTTAAGTAAAACCTCGTTGGGAATTCTTCACGGATTTTAGTTAGGGGGTCGTTGTTTTGGAGGTTGGCTTGAGTTTCTATCTAAAAATGGATCTTGGGTTGTCGTTTAAAATATTATAGGTTTACTTGCTCCGAGTGATCAAATATCGAAATCATGCGTTGTTTCCATGTGTAAGGGTTCATCAGGTTGAATGAGGGGCTTGTCCCCTGCATTACTTCATTGCTTCGTGTTCCTAGGGGTCAGTCTCCCTCAGACATAAGGATAGTTCGGTAAAGGCTTATGGAGTTTTTCTCTTGTTATCATGATTCATTTTCTGATTTTTATCGTGATTTGCTTGATGGAGGTACTTCTTTTACGACGCATTATTAGTAAAAGTCTATGTATTATTTTTTCCCAACACTTTAATATAAAAACGATGCTGCCGTCTCTTTTCCAGATCTTAAGAGGGATAGAAATAAGGTCAATTTTTTTTATATATTTTTGTGATGAAAAAGGATTTCCTGTATATTTTTTTTCTAAATAATTCATGCGTAAAAAAGTCCTGCGGTCATTATGAAAAATGGGTTCGCCATTATGATAGTAACCAAAAGTGTAGGCATGAGAGCGAATCTTTAATTGATTGCGGGCTTCTATTTTTTTTATTTTATGCTTTTTACCAAGATCTGCTAATAGATCCGAAGATAAAAAAGGTCGCAATTTTTTTGTTGATGGTAGAAAACTTCTGTGAACCCATGGTTTTTGACCTAATTTTTTTTCATAGTCTCTACTTAGGCCTTGAAAATTTAAAAATACTAAAGGACCATCAGAAGTTATAATACGTTCTTGATTCTTTGAAAGATTTCTTTGAAAAGCATTCCAAGCAGAAAAATGGTAGGCTTTGCTTCGGATAATTCGGATGTGATCAACAAAACTTAAAATGCCTGAAAAAATAATGTCTTTTCCAATCCATTGATTTGATGGATCTATTGTTGATAAACCTGATTTCACTTGTTCTTTCCAGTAGTTCAAGAAATTTTTTATTTGAGGTGAAAAACGTATACAGAAAAAACCGCTATGCAATTGTCCTGCTCTTAGTATATCAGTATAGGTTGGGCAAAATTCATCGTTAGGAATGGATGCAGTAATCATTGGAGTCACGATAGCTTCGTATTTTGGAATCTCATCAAAAATCTCGGAAAGACTAGAAAACACCTCAATATCTGAATCAAAATAAATGACTACATCGAAAGTTTTTAACAGGTACTCTGAGGACCAGGGTTTCAATGCTTGAGTGAATTCTTCGCTATTGTATTGAAAGGCAAGCTGATTTAAATTTTCTATAGCTAATTCACTGAGGGTAACTACTTTGTGTCCGAAGGTATCGCTTTTTAAAATTTCAAGAGAATCTGATTTTTCTGCTAGAAAAATAAAAGTTTGAGCCCAAGAAGCATGCATAAAAACAGAATCTAAAAGGACTTTAGCTTCTTCTAGGTTGCTGTAAGTTGCTATTGAAAAAATGGCGATTTTCATGAGGTTCATCTAGTGATGGTAACGATGCCACATTTGATCAATCGCTTCTAAAATAGATTCTGGAGAGGAAAAATTCTTGCAATAATTGTAACGAAATTTAGGACAAATTGTCGTAGCTTCGCACGGGCAGCACTTTAAATGAGATTGCATAAATTGGTATCCATCAAAAACAGAAGCGTTCGAGTTTTCTGGTCGAGTCAAAGAAAAAAGACAAATGGAAGGATGCTGTAAAATATGGGTTGAAAAGTGGACAGGGAACGAATCCATGCCTACAAAAATAGCATGGGCAAGTATGTCTTTTTCAAGTTTTTCGATATTTTCAAATGCTATTATTGAGCAAGTATAAGAAAAAGATTGATTAGTTAATACGGAAACTCGATAGCCTTTGTTTTCTAAACTTTTTATGAGTTTCTCTTGTAAATGCTTGGGATAAACTTTCAGAGGCCATCCAGCATCCAAATGCAAAAGAACGCTTTTGTTCGTAGTTAGCTTTTGTTGTTTTTTTTCTCTTTTCTCATGGCTTACTATAGAGAAATTTTCGTCTGTTAAAGAAAATTTCCATTGGTCAATCATATGATTTTTTGAGTGACTATGTAGGACAGAATGACGAAACCAATAAAAAATGGCATCGATGGGGATAGAAGGGTATAATACCTTGCGAAAAAAAAATTCCTCTCTTTCGTAATTTTTAAAACTCGGATCAGTGTTCAGTCCTCGTTCTATACTATCTTCTTCGATAACAATCATCTGAAGGTCGGGGGTCATTCTTTGTACGATCGGAACAAATTCTTGGTGCACTAAAATCGTATTAAAAGGATGCGCAATGCCTGTGAAAGCCTTTAAAAAAAACAGGATATCACCCGCGTGGCTAGGCATGACTGCGATACGACAAGCTGGTAATTCTGATTGCTTTTGATAGGCAACTAGTGCGTGCATGGTTGTCAGAGAATAAAGGGGTGGTAGATTTTTTTCGAAAAAATTAAAGGTACTATCAAAAGATGCAATGATGACATTTAATCGAATAGATGTTTTTAGTTCAAAAACCATTCGAAGGTAGGTGAAATCCAGATTTGCTGAAACAACGCAGAGAAAGCGAAGTAAAAAAAGCTTTTGAGCGATTTTTTTTTGAAAAATAGATCGTCCGAAAAAATAGCCTAAAGGAACATCATTCGATGAAGCAATGACTGCCACATCTTCATGATCCAGAGTTTCGACAGCGGTAATTACTTCTAGATATAAATTCGAATTAAACTTGATAAAAGAATTAATAACTAAAAAATTTCCATGGATTTCAAGTTTCAAGGCTCGAGCTAATAAAGATTCTATGTATCGAGCAGGATTAGATGCGAACGAATAAAAAAAATGGAAATCAGATTCGGGCATTACCTGATAAGAAAGATAAAAATTGATCAACTCAATGCCGAGATCCCGATCTGCATCTAAAATAATTTTTTTTCTATCAATCATGTTTAGATTTAATATGGAAAGTCTAGTTTGCATTTTATTTTTTGAGAAAATGGTCTGAGTTTTATCATGCTGCACGCAAGATTTGATTCGATAGTAGAAAAACTGGGCAAGCACTTGGCATCATGCATTGGAGGCGTCCTTCAACGTGGATTCAGGTGCAGCCTGAGAGAAACGTTCACAGGTTGGTTTCAGAAGTGGCGGGATGTGTGGATTTAGGTTTCTGCAAGAGCAAGCAAAACCTACGCTTTTTGAAGCGAAGTCGCCTGAGCAAGAGAAGCTTTCTTTCGTATTGGGAAACTCCAGCATGAGAAATTTTTCTCGATTTCCTTTCTTTGTCTCCCTTCTCGTAGGCGCTTTCATGGAGGTGATCGCTTGTAAGGCTATGGCTCTTTTAGGATCCTCTTTTGAAGAGGGTTGCTGCTTGAGCTGCCAGGGTGGCTCTCTTTCTTGAGTTAACTCATGAGGCTCAAAAGATCTGCTCTTGCTGAGAGGTAACATAGTTTTGATTGCATAGGAAGCATTCATCTTGGAGAGACTATGAGTCATGAACTGTGGGCAAAATGGAGCCGACGACCGGAATCGAACCGGTGACCTGCGCATTACGAATGCGCTGCTCTACCAACTGAGCTACGTCGGCGTGGAAAACGTGGTTACCCCCTTTTGAGACTTCAAAAAATTTGAGACCGATTTTATTGTCATCAAAACCTTTCCGATTCACTTTTTAAGGCTATCCCCGTCTTCGTTTTACCCAAGCGGTGCCTTAGCTCTATGAGCTTCAGGCCAACCTTACCTACTTACCAAAAACTTGGCGATGTTACCATGGACTTAGAGAAATCGTTCGTTTTTTCGTGGAGTACCCATTGCAGTGGGTCTTCAATTGGATTAGCCTGAGCACATGAGTGAGTTTTTTCGAAAATCCTTCGTGTTGGGGGTTGTGCTTTTAGTTTCTAGCTTAGGGATAGGGATAGGTGAGCGTTGGGTTCGATCCGCTTCTGACTTGAGTTTCACTCATGGGCTTTTGCTCGGCGCTAACGTTGACCCTAAGGCATCTGATTCTGAAGACAAGGTTGTTCAGAAGGAAACTTATGAGAATTTAGAGCTTTTTAATCGTGTTTTGCACTTCGTTAAGGCAAATTACGTCGATGATGTAAAAATGAAAACGTTGATTTTGGGTGCCATTAAGGGAATGCTTGAGACCTTAGACCCTCATTCTAATTTTTTGCCTGCTGAATTATACAAAGACATGCAGATTGATACGAGTGGGAAATTCGGAGGTTTGGGCATTGAGATTGGAATGAGAGACAATATCCTGACCATTATGGCTCCTATTGAAGATACTCCTGCTTGGAAAGCAGGGTTAAAGCCGAATGATCGCATTGTCAAAATTGATGGTGAAAGCACCAAAGGCATGAATTTGATGGAAGCGGTTTCTAAGATGCGTGGGAAGCCTAAGACCGATGTCACTATTTCTATTTATCGAGAGGGGTCTGAAAGGATTCGAGATATCACCATCACTCGGGACGTTATCAAAATTGAATCGGTAAAAAATGAGATTCTTGAGCCTCAGTATGGTTATGTGCGGTTGACGACTTTTAATGAGAGTGCTTCTCATGATATGAA
Source organism: Oligoflexia bacterium (assembly GCA_036824885.1). Taxonomy (GTDB): domain Bacteria; phylum Bdellovibrionota; class UBA1018; order UBA1018; family UBA1018; genus DAISZI01. The sequence goes on along the minus strand of DAISZI010000033.1, from coordinate 1,262 downwards.
GAAAGCTATTCTTGCGATGAGCAAGAAAGCTCCTCTTCGTGGACTTGTGTTAGACCTCAGGACGAATCCAGGAGGTCTTTTGGAGCAAGCGGTGGAAGTATCCTCTCTTTTTATTGATGAGGGCATTATTGTTTCGACTATCGGTCGTGATCGTAACGAAAAAGATGTCAAATATGCGCGTAAGGGTTCTGCCTTTAAGGATTTTTCTCTTGCAGTTCTTGTGAATTCGAGTACAGCTTCGGCAGCTGAGATTGTTGCTGGAGCACTTCAGGATCATCATCGTGCGATTATTTTAGGTCAGCCTACTTTTGGTAAGGGATCGGTGCAAACGGTGATTCCTTTACCTCCTGATATGGGTTTGAAGCTCACCATTGCACGGTACTACACTCCTAGTGGTCGTAGTATTCAGGAGAAGGGTGTTCAGCCTGATATTTTTTTAGATGATTTCGATCCTAGGCTTTTGGCGCAAGCAAAGTACAAGGGCGAGTATTTTCGTGAACAAGATTTGAAGGGGCATATGGTGAACACAGATGAGCCTTCTGATAGTTCCAGTCGAAAAGATTTTAAAAAAGAAGAGTTTGAGGTTTTGTCTCAAGAAAGAAAAAAAGCAGGAAAAGAAAAGAATGCAAAAGAAGAAGAAGAGATGATTCCTGTGCGGATGAACCCTAAGGAGGACTATCAAGTGAAGCAAGCATTAACTTCTCTGAAGTCATATGAAATTTTTAAAAAAAATGGGAGCTCTCAGTCTGCCGGTAAGGGTGATAGTTCTTCGAAAAAATGAGTACATTACCTGATCCTTCTTTTTCTGGAAATGCTTTGGAACCGGTATGCCTAAGTGTTACTCAACTCACTCAGGCGATTAAAGGAGCTTTGGAGCCTTCTTTTCGTCAGGTCTGGGTGGTAGGGGAAGTGAGTAATTATAGGCCTGCGACCTCAGGGCATGCTTACTTTTCTTTAAAGGATGCAGAGGCTTGTGTGGCCACTGCTTTTTTTGGATGGGCTTCGCGTAAGAAGTTTGAGCTGCAAGATGGGATGCGGGTACTGGGACGTGGAAGAATCACTGTTTACGCGCCTCGAGGTAATTATCAATTAGTTTTAGATCATCTTGAGCCTTTAGGTGCGGGGGCGTTACAGCTTGCTTTTGAAAAGTTAAAAGCAAAGCTTTTAGCGGAAGGACTTTTTGATGCAGCTTCCAAGCGTGCTTTACCTTCTTATCCCTCTCGGCTTGTTGTGATTACCTCTTCTTCTGCTGCTGCTTTCCA
>DAISZI010000285.1:0-2431 GCA_036824885.1 Oligoflexia bacterium | reverse complement strand
TTTGATGCTCGCGAAGTACTTAAAAAATACAAGGCTTTTGTACGCTGAAGCGATTTTTCAGGAAAGAATCGTAGTTTTTTGGTTCTCCCAAGGAGCAACCCAACTAGGCCTGGTACTCGTACTGATTCCAGCAGCTCCCGAGGCATTTTTAGTAGAAACAGACAACCCCCAAAACCCCCCCTGGTCTATCTTAGCTCGAACACGCACCATCCGAAATCCTAAACAAGCCCTGAAAACCTATAGCTTTCCTACCAAACTGCACACCCCTGCTGATCCTTCGATTCGCTCAGATCTTCTCCAGCAACTCCATGAACTTGAAGTGAGAAACCAAGAAGAAGCTTTTGAGATACGCGTTTTAAGACTCAAACGTCTGCTCGAGCAAGAACTCAAACAGACCCTTAAACGCATCAGCTTCAGCAAAAAAAATCTTCAACTTGCCTTGCAAGAACCCGACTGGCAGACCTGGGGAGATTGCCTGAAGGCGTCTTTTGATGATCCAAATGCAACCATACCCTCCCTCCCCCTTGCTTGGCAGAACCTCAGCAGAAAAGATCAAGTGCAGAAATGCTACCGCAATGAGAAGCGCAAGAAAAGAAAGCGAGAAGAATCCCAAGAACGTCTCATGACCCTGCAAACAAAAGCAGAAGCATGCCAAGAGAAACTCCTGAATCTTCCCTCAGATGCACAGGATCTTCAGCAGCAAGAAAAACTTGCAGGCATCCTCAAACACCTTCCTCCCTCTCAAATACCTTCCTGGCCCGGAAAATCCTTCACATCGGAAGATGGTTTCTTAATCCTGGTAGGAAAAAATCAAAAAGAAAATCTAGAACTCACTTTCAAGCATGCACGCGGCAATGATCTTTGGCTACACGTACGTGGACGACCCGGATCCCATGTGATCATCCCTCTTCCTCCTAAAAAATCAGCTCCACTAAATACGCTCTTAGATGCAGCCATGCTTGCCATCCATTACAGTGGTGGACAGAACTGGGGTAAAACAGAGGTGGATTATACCTACAAAAAATATGTCAAGCGCATCAAAAAAACCAACGAGGTAAGTTACAGTGCCAATAAAACTCTTTGCGTAGAACCCGATACCAAACGCATCCAAAGACTTTTGGCTAAGCAATGAGACAGAACTCTACCTAAAAAAGAGAAGATTATGCCCAGAGCGCCTCTGCTGCTCCCACTAACGGAAAAAAACTTCTTTGGCATCACGCCCAAACAGTAGTAAAACCAATCTTCCTAGGAATGATCCCCTTGCGTCCTTCAAAGAGGCTTTGACGTGAAAAAAAAATCAGACATTTTCTTTGTTGGAATCTTTCTAATGCTAGCCATTAGCCTAGTTAATAACAAAAACCCACTCTGGGATATTCATGCATACTTGCAAGCAACTGAAAATCATGTCAATCCCTATCGAACAGATATAGAAATTCCTTTCGTCTACCATCCCTATATTCTTCTTGCCTTTCGAAGCATCCATACAATCGCTTCTTTGAAAAAAGTACTCCTCGCTTTTTATACAATGAGCACCTGTTTTTTAGTATGGCAATCCTTTTATTTTATTCGAGACTTATTCTCGCTTAACAAAAAAAAGCGATACTTTACTTATGCAAGCAGCATAATCTTAAGCACAGCCAATCAGGCATGTATGGGTGTATTTAAAACGGCTAATATCACTTTTTTTCTTCATAGCATTTTACTTGCAATGACCTTTAAATGCCTACGGTCTAAAAAAGCAACACATTATTATATGCTGCTCGTATTAATAACATTAGCCTCTCTCGTTAAACCCTATTTACTCGCCTACCTTTTAATGACTTTTTATCTGGTGAATTTTAAAAAAATGCTCCTAGGATCTACCTTCTCGGGTATTACAACTTTTTTGATTTGGATCTCAGGAATGAAGACCATGCCCTTAGAATATCAAGCGATGCTCACTGCTTTAAAGCATCAAACGTTCGGACAAGGCGATCTAGGAAGATCAATCTTTGTATACCTTTACCCAAAATATGGAATACCTCTTGCTTTAGGCATCCACTGCCTGATCCTAGGGATAGGATGCTACCTCCTTTTCTTTCAATACCCCAAATACCCATGGAAAATAAAAAATTTGGACTTTCTTCTGGCGATTATTTTAATTGTCTGTACAAATCCTCGTGTAAAAGAATACGATTATTATATTGCACGCATTGCTGTTCATCTATTCATTGCTTTAATAATTTCTCACTCATGGAAATCTTCAACATTGAAGCTTTTGAACAAAAAAAAAGTCTGACTTCCCTCTCCCTAATCCTTGGATACCGTGTCCATACGCAGCTTAGTCCTAGAAACTCTTTTTATCCAATATGCATGCAATTGATCAAATATCAAAAAAAAAGCCCCGCATCCTTACGGGGCTTTCAGGGAGTTTCTCTCAAAAAGAGAGAGG
>DAISZI010000284.1:0-2431 GCA_036824885.1 Oligoflexia bacterium | reverse complement strand
CGAATTCATCTTCAATGGCTTTGATCCGCCATCCAAGTCATATGCGTAACCCCTGCATCACTTCAGGGATGGAAAAAAAACCTATCCATTTCAGGCATTAGCGAGAATGATGAAACCTTCTGCTCAGGCACTTGAACGACCAATGAACTCAGAAAAGCTGCCCAAACATGTACCACTGAGCATCCCAGCTACACGATAATCCACAGCGAGGATGACAGCAAAGACACCCTGACAATCACCCTGGAAGCGCTTCAAGCTCCCATGAGTCAAAAATAAACAAGCAACCCATGCCAAGCTTATTTTCCAAACAGCAAAAAACCCTTGGATAAAAAAATACGCACTGAGTTCTGAGAAACTTCTACTCGCGATCCTTTTGCAAGCGTATAGAGTCTAAACAGGCCTTGGCTTGGTTTAAGTGAATCGGTTTTTTCTGATCTAAGAGCTCAATGAGCTTTTGCTGAAGCAAGGGTATCTCTTCGGGAGAAGCTCCTGCTGCCATTGCTAAATTCGAAGCATGAAGCTTCATATGACCCTTCACAATACCGTCAGAAACTAAGGCCTTTAAGGCTGCTAAATTTTGAACCAAACCAACAGCAACACAAATACGTCCAAGCTCACTTGCACTTGATACACCGAGGATTTTCAGTACCACACGGGAAGTAGGATGAAGCTTCGTCATCCCTCCACAAATACCAAGGGACAAAGGCAATTGAAGTGTTCCTACCAAATGCTCTCCCTCAATACTCCAATGAGTCAAAGGCTCATAACGTCCGCTACGAGCGGCATAAGCATGTGCTCCTGCCTCAACAGCCCTCCAATCATTCCCCGTTGCCAATACGATAGGATCAATCCCATTGAGAATACCTTTATTATGCGTTGCCGCTCGGTAAGGATCTCTTTGTGCACAAAGATTTGCTTCTACAATACCCTGAGCTAAGGTTTCATTTTCACAAGCAATGACTAATTTTGCTGAGACTAATTTGGTATCGACTAAATTCGAAAGCACACAGATACCAACTCTCTCTCCTGTCATCTGCTCCAAACTAGGTTTTAAGGATTCACAAATCTGATTGATCAAATTAGCACCCATGGCATCACAAGAATCGCAAAGCACGTGTAAAACCAAGTGAGACCCTGAGCCATCTGAGGCTATCCGCCAAACAATGTCTTGAACCCCCCCTCCTCTTGCCACTAAGCCTGGGACACAAGCATTAGCAAGCTTCACCAAAGCTTCTCGATGCTCATGAAAAAGCGAAGCAATGCGATCAAAACTTGAAACCTCTGGAAAATGTATTTGACCAATGCCCAAATGCCCCTGAACTGAAGTAATCAGAGTCCCTTTTTGCTTCTGAATCCACTTAGCTGTTGCACTTGCTGCGGCAATCACAGAAGTCTCTTCCACAGCCATAGGAATCAAGACTTTTTTCCCATCGATGACAAAATGAACCGCAACCCCTAAAGGAACAGGAAAATAGCCTATAGCGTTTTCAATGAGATGCTCCGAAAGCTTCGAATCAAGAGAACCACCCTGTAGGATCCCTAATTCATCCTGCGTTAACTGACACAAATCAGCAAGTGTTTGCAATCTTTCGGATTGAGATAAGCGATGAAACCCCGGCGGCAATTCAAACGACACTTTTGCTATCCTTTCTTGAAGACTATCTTAGATACCCAAGATTTTTTTTTACGTCAAGTTCAAAGAAATACCCTTTTTCACCTAAGAAACTGCTAAAAAAGAAGCGTGGGTTCAAAAATTTTTAGAAAAATCGCACATTCCCTCATAGGAATGAGCATTATCATTGAAATAGTCGTACTAACCCCTACGCCATTGGAAAGTCCCAATGCCCATATTCCCGAACAATCGCATTTCGTCCTTCAAGAACAACAGCCCATTTTAGCTCCAGGGATACCTTATCAGGAGCTTCCTGAATACAGCGTTGAGCAATTCAGTTATCTTTCTATCTCACAAGGAGAAAAACAATGGAGAATTCAAGCAAAATTGGCTTTTTTATACCGATCTCAAAACCTCACCCATGCGCGCGATGTCATCGCTTATCTTTACGACAAAGAGGAAAAAGAGACCCTCGTCTCAGGAAAAGAAGCGAAGTACTTTTTGAATCATAAAAACCTTGAGGTATTTGGAGATATCTTGGTCGTTTTTCCCGATGGATTTCAAATGAAAACTGAGTACTTAAGTTATTTCCCAGATCAAAAGCGCATTGAAATTCCAACCAAATACCTGACTCAGGGAAAAGGTCGAGCATCAAAAAATGAGCTCTATTTCACAAGTCATGGACTCCGGTTCGACATGGATCAAAATAAAATTGAATTACTTGATCAAGTTCTCGTTTCTTTAGAAAAAAAGGACCCCCTAGTCGAGCACCCGGGAGTTCCCCATTGGACTAAGATTCAATCAGACCACTGTATGATT
>DAISZI010000283.1:0-2434 GCA_036824885.1 Oligoflexia bacterium | reverse complement strand
TGGCACTAGGTGATATATAAAACAAGCCCTTGTTTGTAAAGGCTGCTCTCATTTCTCTGGAACCGCTTCAAGCATAACCTCGGTACAGTAAACCAAAAAAACTTACAATTTAGGCGGTGCGGGCAGCGCGTGGTCATTATACACGAGGAACTGGCCCTGAGATGTCTTTTTTGACTCTATGGTTTTAATTAATCTCAATGCACTTCCCTTGTGAATCGGCGAAATCAAATAGTTACAAAAAAAACTTGAAACTCGAGTTTTAAAAATCTACGGCGTGATCAATCGTTTCTCGGAAGAAGTAAACTTCTCTATAGAAAAGGCGTTCTTTGGTATTGATCAGAGCAATTGACCTGAAACCGCAACGTCTCGGAAGAAGAAAAAGGTCATCACCGAAAAATTCGCGAACGCCTGCGTTCAGTATGTCCAAGTCAAGCTCCTGACGAGTCTTCGGGAGAACTTAGGCGACGAACTCCAGGGCTTAAACCTTACACTCGACAACTCCGATCCACACGCACAATCTTAATGGAAATTGATTCTGAAAACGATCGCAGAGTTTGAGAGAGAGTTCAACACGAGTTAATGGAGGCTTTCAATCCGCAGCCTTGTCGCCCTACACGACGCTTGCCCTATTAAGACACACGGCTCCGTGGTTTATCCCTACCGTCCTTGAATGAGAAACAAGGTGCTTGCGTGATGAGCTGTTCTTTCGAAAAGGGTTTCACAAAAAGCCTCCCCCTCTGTGGTTTAAGTAAAGTGGATAAATTTACTAAGCTTTAAGTAGTTCGACCCACGCCACGAACCGTGATTTCTCAATTTTCACCATGTTACAAGACAGATTTTATCACATCCTAATACCATAGATCCCTCAGGAATCTATCCCCAGTTAATTCCATAAACCAATACCACAAGAGCATCCAAGATATGAATGAAGCCTTGGTGCATCCCTGTCCTGTGAGGTTGATGCCGATTCTCATGACTTATGTTGCCACGGTAGCTTTGCCCGAGGTTCATCTTTTGGACCTCGATCAGAAGTGATAATGCCTATGGCTGTAGCACTTATGGGGAAGGTGATTGCTTCTACGGTGCTGAAGCTTTTTGTAGTAACTTGTTAGCCTTTTTACTGTATTTGAGTCTGAGACCTAATGCAACCATTCTTGAAAATTTGAAGAAGTTTTGCGATGTTCTTGACACTTGGATGCATGTGTTTAAATTTTTCATGCAATCTTCTCAGTTTCTTCATCTTCTTGACCCTTTTTTTAACCACTTACAATGATTACTCTTTGTCTCGTTTTAATTTTTAAGGAAACTGTCCTCGGTGAAAGTATACACTTGCTAAATTGTAATAGTAAGGTTACAAAAAGGGGATTTTCAATAAGAGCTTGAGAGTCCTTGTACTGATTCTGATAGTTTTTGGAAGCTTGCTAGGTGTCGGTATGTCCATGTATCCAAGAAAAAAATAGATGATAAATCCACACATGAAGTGAGAGAGTCTGAGTTACTGAATAATGGTCTCGCAGAAATAGAAGCATTTTTCTGTAGATAAAAAATCATTGACTGATTAATCTTGATAATATATTCTTATACTCCGAGAGATTTTCTGTAAGATTTCACTTTTTTAGTATTTATTTTTATATGTTTTATAGTCGTATGTTTTTAGTACTGCTTACATCGTTAATTTTTTTGGCTGTAGCTTGCAGTGACCAGCAGAAAGAAAGTTCTGCCGGTCAACAGCAGTCAGCGCCGTCGCCATCCAATGAAAAATTCAACACGAACAAGAAGAATAAAATAGAAACAAACAAAGCTGATGATTTATCCTCACCATCTCATGACGAATTCAAAAGAATCATTAATTCTTTCGGGTGGTGGGATACTGCTAATAATAAGAATAAGAAATTTATTAATTTGAGGAATAATCAAGAACAGTTAAAAAAATTGATTGCGTACTTCGAATCTGATTTGAATTTTCCAGCTGATCAAAATATTGAGAGCTTTTTTAATGCAAAAAATGTTGATCTCACTTCGCTTAATTTCAGTCAAATTGATACATACTGGGAAAAAGTAGCAGTTTATTTGGCTAAAATTCATACATACCTTGGAGAGCTAGTAAAAAAAATGAATGGATTAGATAAGGAATTTAGATACGACTTCACAGTTGATCGCTACTGTAATGCATTTTTCTATAAAACTCGAATTTCAAGTTTTTTATCAATTTAATTAATTTATTTTGTGTGCCCGGCATACGCAATAACTAGTAGACGGAATGAGAATTCCTGCCCCTGAAGTAGGGAAGATCAAAATCAAGGGCGCTCAAAGAAAATCAATCAATCTACCTGACAAAGGAATAACGGTCTGAGGGATGAGGGATGCGAGATGCGGGATCTGAAAAAAAAAGAAATCCTTTTTAATTCCATAGGTTCTATTGCTGAATAGTTTT
>DAISZI010000282.1:0-2435 GCA_036824885.1 Oligoflexia bacterium | reverse complement strand
ATTTCATCTAAAGAAAAAAGTTCTCCCGATTTCTGAACAACACCTTTCATTTGAGTATCTAAATTGAGCGTAAATTCATCTTTATTTTTAATGGCTATCGGAAAACTATTAGAAGACAAAAAAGCAGGGATACAAAAATCATTTTTTCTTTCAGGACCTACTTTAACAAATTTTTGATGAACAAAATGCTGAACGGATAAAATTGTACCGTTCCAAGACATCACTCCTTCAAGCGCTTGCTGACTAGTTGATCTATAATCAAAAATTTCAACGACAGGTTGATTATCTTGTAGATTAAAAGGAGATAAATCTTCTTTAGGATTTAAAAAAAGGATACGACCTTCTACCTCTCGAGTGCTTTTTTTATTGATATCATCTCGCGTTACTTCTTCAAGAGAATAAATCCACTGATAATTTCCTATGCTAATGACATCTCCGTTTTTTAAAGAAGAAGTCACTACCTTCTTATCATTGACCATAACTCCCAGATTACTTGCCAAATCAAAAATTTTTCCTTTTTCTAAAACAGCATGAATAGGATCAATAGTATTGCTATTTAATCGCACATCAGAAGATACAATGGTGCCAAAAATAATCCTTTTTTTATGAAATTTTAAAGTTTTTTCTTCGGCCTTTAAAACAATGACATTAAAAAAATTTGACATATTTTTCCCTATTTGCTCATCATAACATCTCTTAGCATCTCTTTATGAAAATGTTTTCTTCTTTTGATTAAAGAATCCATTTTTTCTTCAGTTCGATGCTGAAAATAAAATTCACCAGGGTTTTTCAACTCCCCTTCAATTTCAACTCCTTCGAAAGATAATTTTGTTTTATCAGGATAAATCGTTTTCTTATGAGAATCTGCGTATGATAAAAAATAAAAAAACAAAATAAAAAAAGAATTTTTCAAACACCATCTTTCCATTGCTCACATCTTTCTTTTAAATATTGAACAGAAGACCTCTCAAATCCATAAATTTTTGAAAAATCAATTTCTTTTAAAAGAGATAAACATTTCTTAGCTCCCTCAGAACCTTGTATAGAAAATTCAGCAGCTTGATGATAAGGAATCACAAAAGGAGATAAAGTACCCTCTGCTTTTTTTGCTTTTTCGAACATAGAACGCGCCTCTTCAAGATTACCCAGTCCTTCTAAAGAGATAGCTAAACCCTCTAAAACTTTTTGAGTGTTTTTTTTCGTAAGAACTTGTTCCCAAAAAACATGAGCCTTAGAAAAGTTTTTATAATAATTCATCAATGTGGCTAAATTCATTTTAGCTTCAATAAAAAAATCATCTGCATTTAATGCTTTTTTCAATAAATAATGGGACTCATTAATTGCTATCCAATTTTCCTCTTCTTCAGTTAAAATCTGCAAAATAGCAAGATTATTCCAAGCTCCAGGATGGTTAGAATGCACCTGCAATGCTCTTTCATAAGCAATTTTCGCAATCAAAGGTTTTTTTTCACCCCAAAGCAAATTTCCATAATCAATCCACGCTTGAGCTTCGTGAGTTTTATCAGAAAAAATAGCTTCTCTCACTTTTTTAAAACTTGCTTCCAGTCCACTTTCATCACCCTGTATAGGCATACCCGCTAAAATCAACTGATTTCGAGGTCCTTGAGCTCGAAAAGGAAAAGATTGCCCCGATGTGATATTTCTAAAATCTGCCAAATAATCAGCAATAATAGGCATAAAGGGACTATAAAGATCATTTTGAATCGACTTATTATAAGCCTCAAGCCAAGCACTTTGTGCTTTCTTTTTTAAAGAATCACTCAAAGTTTTAAGATCAGATTTGAATTTTTTTGCAGATTCTGGCTTTAAATGCGATGGAGCCTGAATCGAATCCAATTCATTCGCACATTTCATGACAAAAGATGCTAAGTGATGCAAAGCCCCAATACTCCAAGGTCCACCTGCTTGAATCACTTTTTCATACTCTCCACTTAAAATCTCTAAAGCATGAAGACGTTCTGATAAAACTTTTTGCAAATGCTTCTCAGGAAGTGCTAACGGCTCGAAAGTCATACTTGCTTCTTTCATTTGCGCTAACTTAAACCGAGCGTAAGCAACATAAAAAGAAGAAGATTTCATTTTCGCAACAAATTCATAAAACATGCGTGCTTTTAAAAAATCTTTATTCTTAAAATATAAATCTGCTAGATGCGATTTACATTCTGCTGTAAAATCACCATGAGCACAAAGCTGATAATGCTTGCTCGCCTGAGAGTCTTGCTGAAGCGCTTCTTCAGAACGAGCAAGGGATAAAACGACCTGCAAATAACGAGGACTTTTTGGATAAAGTTCAATATACTTATTCCATAAAACAGTAGCTTCTACTGATTCATTCATACCCTGCTTCAATCGAGCAGCCGTTTCTAATGCTTCAGGATCTCGATACACCGTTCCTAAATCATAAAAAAGCTCTG
>DAISZI010000281.1:0-2440 GCA_036824885.1 Oligoflexia bacterium | reverse complement strand
ACTTTTTATCGCTTGAAATTATTCACGTTTTAAAGCTTTTCCCCCATAACAATCAAGCTTTGGGTCAAGTCAAACATTGATTCTGTTATCCCACCAAAATGCAATATGCTGCAAAAACTGCTGAATTTCCTGATCCATCCCACCCATCAAGTGATGCAAATAAAAATTTTACTCTGGCAATTTTACTTACGGTAAGGCACTCCATTTCCATGTTGCGAGAAAAATCACTGAATTCAGCTAGTATCGCGGATCAGTTAGCGCTATTTTTGGGTTCCAAACCCTTTTCATGAAATTATCAATTAAATGACTTGTTTTTTTACATGGATACAAAGATAGATCCTGGAAGTTATTGAAACAGGCCTCCAAACGGATTAAAACCTCCAATAAAATACAACCTCGAAATCATCTCCCTTGACGTACGAAAGTACAAATACCTAAGTTTCAGACAATGCTCCCCAGTCATCCTCCGATCAGCCATTCGAACCCAGCAGCTTCAGTGAATCCATTTTCCTACCACAACCGGAATTTATCCATTTTGATCTGCTCGGGCGTGAGACAAGCCCTTCGCTTGAAAAAGCGCACTTCTTGTTTCAGCGCGGAGAAACTTCACTAAATACGAACAAAAAAAAGTTTACGAAAATCAGAACTCTACTCTATTCATTGTAATTACTCAAATTTTTTTTGACACAGAACTACCGAAAGCTTCTAGGCTTTAAGAAGCTTTCGGTATTCAGGGAAACTTTTGTTCAAAAAAAAACTGTGCTAGCATCAGGAGGATGCCAAGTTTTCAAGGTATTTTCACCGCGTTGGTCACGCCTTTTACCAAAACTCAAGAAATTGATTGGATCGCCTGGGAGAACCTCCTTCGAAACCAATTAGAAGCGGGTGTCCACGGCGTGGTGCTTGCCGCAACGACAGGTGAATCGGCTACACTGACCAAAGAGGAAAAAAAAGAGCTCATTCAAAGAACCATTGCCTTTTTTAAAAAAAATCCAAGCAACCTTCAAATTATCGCATCCACAGGATCGAATAACACCGAGGAGACCTTGGAATTTTCTGCTTGGGCTTCTGAGCAAGGGGTTGACGCTTTACTCCTGGTGACCCCTTATTACAACCGTCCTTCCCAAACGGGACTCAAAAACCATTTCCTCCAAGTAGCAAACCACGTCAGATGCCCAATTATTCTATACCAAGTTCCCCTAAGAACAGGAGTAGAACTTGAACCAAAAACAATTGCATCGTTAGCAGAACATCCTCGGATTCAAGGTTTGAAAGATGCTTCAGGAAGGTTGACCCTCATCAGCGAGGTCTTAGAACGCGTTCCTCTCTTCAAAATGCTCATTGGGGATGATTTTCATTTTTTACCCGCTTGGGCCTTAGGGTGCAGTGGAGTGGTCTCAGTGGCAAGCAACTTGATTCCCAAGTCTATGGTAAAATGCCACCGGATGCTCCTGGAAGGGCAGTTTTCAGAAGCACTAAAAATACACAACCGATTTTATCCTCTTTTCAGGGACCTTTTTATCGAATCCAACCCAGCGCCTGTCAAAGCAGGCTTACATACTTTAGGATGGTGTGAAAAAATCCTGCGTCCTCCTTTAGCGCAACTTAATGAATCCCATGAGCACCAGTTGCAATTAACCTTAAAAAAATGCGCCATCACTCCAGGAGAACTTTTATGAAAGACCCTTTCCGACCTAGCAATAGACTCCAAGCTTTACCGACCTACCTTTTTGAAGGCATCGATCGCATCAAACAAGCTCAAACTGATCAAGGCAGGCACTTAATCTCTTTAGGAATAGGAGATCCTGACTTAGCCCCTTCAAACGCAGTTTTAAAACGCATGGCAGAAGCCTTACAAAATCCTGACAATCATCGCTACCCCTCGTACCAAGGCATGAGCTCTTTACGAAAGGCTATCGCAAAATGGTATGAAAAACGCTTTGATGTGATTTTAGATCCTGACACAGAAGTCCTCGTTTTAATCGGATCCAAAGAAGGCATCGCGCATTTACCTCTTGCCTTTGTCAATCCCCATGAAACAGTCCTCGTACCCGATCCATCCTACCCAGTGTATCAAGCAGCCACCCTTTTAGCAGGAGGTATACCCATACCCTTTGCCTTAGAAGCAAAAAATCACTTTCTTCCGAATTTTGAACAGTTACAAACATTGGTCCATCAATTTTCTCCGAGAATCCTTTTTTTAAATTACCCCAATAATCCAACGAGTGCTTCAGCAAATGTCGCATTTTTTGAAGAAGCAGCGTGTTTTGCTCAAAAAAACAACCTCTTTATTTGTCACGATAACGCTTACTCTGAAATTTATTACGAGGGCAAAAAACAACCAAGTTTCTTGCAAGCCTCAGCAGCCAAAAGCGTAGGCTGTGAGTTTCATAGCTTGTCTAAAACCTTCAATATGGCAGGCTGGCGTGTGGGATTTGTC
>DAISZI010000280.1:0-2447 GCA_036824885.1 Oligoflexia bacterium | reverse complement strand
GTTATTCTATAACGAGCGAACTAAAAAACAGGAACAGGCTGTAGTAAAGCTCTATGGGGTCTTCGCTTTCATTTGCAAAGCTTTGGATTATGCACCAAAAGATTGGTTTCACCATCTTCAAGGCAGGGACAGTAGGACTCTCGTTGGACCTTCATGCAATCCGCCAATTAAGCGGAAAGGTATTACGCTACCTTAAGCGAGTCACGATTACTCACGCCGTTTACCAGTCCTTCGTTCCATTGAATTGGAGTTTCGGATACTGACACCGGGCAGGTTTCAGCGGCTATACACGTCTTTACAGATTCGCAGCCACCTATGTTTTTATTAAACAGTCGGAGTCCCCTTGTAACTGAGACCAGTTTCTCGCGAAGCTGGCACCCCTTCATCCGAAGACACAGGGCTATTTTGCCTAGTTCCCTTGCCTTGATTGTGTACGAACGCCTTTGTTTGCTCAACAAGCGTACCTGTGTCGGATTGCGGTACGAACGATGATTTGATAACGTGCACTTTTTCATAGATACCGAGACTTTCGAAAATTACTCATCACAGCTTCCGAGGGATCAACTCATTACGATACTCCTCGTTCACGGCTTGAACAGACCGACGGGTCTGCTTCGATATCTCGATATGTCAGTGCACGGCTGAGATCACCGGTACAGTAATATTAAACTGTTTGACCATCGTCAATCTACGTTACGGATTGACTTAGGATCGACTGACCCATGGTTGACGAACATTGCCATGGAAACCTCACACATGCGGCGGAGCAGATTCTCACTGCTCTTTCTGCTACTCCCACCGAAATTCTCATTCGAGCACGATCCACCAGATCTCATGACCTAGCTTCGACTCATGCACGACGCCTTCTTACCTATCTTCTCGCTGAGAAGATACCGCAGTATCAGTGGACTGTTTAGACCTTCATTTTACACGCAGGCGATCTCGATTCGTAATCTGTTACGATTTTTTTAAAGGATGGCTGCTTCTAAGCCTACCTCCGAACTGTTTTTGATCGCCAACGATGTTTCACACATTGAACAGTCACTTAGGGACTTTAACTACGGTCTGGGTTGTTTCCCTTTTGGAGATGGAGCTTACCCCACATCTCCTACTCCCTGCGCGGAATTGACGTATTCGGAGTTTAACAAGCAAGCGAGGAATCTCTTCCCAAACTTGCGAATCAGTATCTCTACCCCGTCAACACCCTCACAGAGGCCTACCTACAGGTAGTTTCAGAAGGAACCAGCTATATCCGGCCTCGATTGGCCTTTCACCCCTAAGCCCAGCTCACACCAACAAATTGCACATTAGTACGGCTGCGGTCCTCCACGACTCGTTAGAGTCGCTTCAACCTGTCCAGGCTTAGATCGACCGGTTTCGGGTATCACACATCTGACTTGGACCCTTTAAGATCCGCTCTCTCGAGCTCGCGTTTGCTTCGACTACTTTTATGAAATTAATCTCGCCAGATGTCAGAACTCTTCGGCCCGTTTTTCAAAACGGACAACACGACACCGACAATCAATGTCTTTGGTGCCGTGTAAAACTATCACTACATGGTTTCAGATCTTTTCAGATACGTTAGGTAAACTTTTCAAATTTCGCTCAAGCTACTGTGCGCTATCGGTTTCGAGGAATATTTATCGTTGGAAGTGAATGTCTCCCATGTTCATGCGCTAATATCAAAGCACACTACTCTGTGAGTTGACACCACATATCACTATGCTCCGTACGGGACTCTCACCCTCTCTGGTGACCTTTTCCAAGGTCTTCGGATTCATGACTTAGTGGCCACGTCAACTCCCCACATCCTTTGCGGCTTTCGCCGAAAGTTCAGTTTGCGATATACCGTGTTCAATCGCCTTTACTAGCGGTATCTCTGTTGATTTCTTTTCCTGCAGTTACTAAGATGTTTCAGTTCTCTGCGTTCCCGATCGATTGATCATTTGAGATTTCTCATTCGGTGACTCCGGGATCATAGTCTGTTTGCGACTACTCCGGAACTTTCGCGGCTTTTCACGACCTTCATCGGTTCTCGAACCAAGTCATTCCCCATGTAGGTTTTTGGTTACACATCAAGTTTTGACTCTTTCTTCTGTCACAGACCCGAAGGTCTCGATCCCCTGGAAGAACCAAGGCATGAAATAATGATGACCGTGCTATTTAAAAATGTCTGAGGACAGGATCTGCTCGTAGCAACATCTGATCGTCTGCTCGAGTGGTGCTGACGCATCGATCTGATGAACCTCCGATCCGAGACGGGCGAGCAGCAGATGATACTCTCTGACCATCCGATCGAACGCCTGTCGCTCCATCGAACGATCTTCCAGAATGGCACATCCGGTCCCCGGACGATCGTTCGCTTCGCCAGTCTGATTCACCCGACGTCTGGTCGTTCGTTCACAGGCGAGTTCGAACGGCAGCGCAAGAAACAGAACTCGGTGTCT
>DAISZI010000032.1:0-10386 GCA_036824885.1 Oligoflexia bacterium | reverse complement strand
ACATACTTCCCTGGTAGCCGTAGTGAGTTTTCACGGAGGACTTCGTTCTTCGTTTCAAACGCAAAAAATTCATCCCAAGATTCTTGTTTTGCATGGCCATCAAGATAAAATGGTGCCACAAGAAGAAGTAGAGGCTTTTCATCAGGAGATGAAAACCTCTCAAGCAGATTTTAAGTTTCATGCCTATCCTGACGCGGAACATGGGTTTACCAATCCCGAGGCCACTTCCCTCGGAAAACGTTTCAAGCTTCCCATTGCTTATGATGCTCAGGCAGATCAAGATTCTTGGGAGAAGATGTGTCTTTTTTTAAAAGACATCTTCCGAGTTTAGTGTCTTTTTTCTCAAGAACCAAAACTTCTTTTCTTGACACACTCCTATCCCGATGATCCAATCGTTGCGCGTTGGCATCTCTCTGCGTAACTCTCCCTCGTCCCAAGGATTTTGAAACCCAAAAGTTTAACTATATAAGTTGACAACGTTCCTGAAGTGATCTCAACCATAGAGCGAACCATCTCCCGTACAAAAACCCAAACAAGAAATCTAATTGATCAATCGAATAAAATTGTGATCCTAGCAAGAGGAGGTCAGCCCTCTTGTACCCCTCAAACGACCCAATACCGACGTTCGAACATTCATCCCTGAAAAACAAAATCTTTATCATTGATTTTCTGCATGAGAAAAGACTTTTAAAATTTTCGATAGAAAAAACTTCGTTGATTCGGTACATATGCAACTTACCAACATTCGATACATCGCAACTTAACCATCTTGAGGAAAACGATGAAATCAATGACTTGTTTTATCTATGGCTCTTGGGAGACATCAGACAAAACGCTTCACACACAAAATCTACAAAAAGAAGCGATATCGCGTCCCAACAGTTCTGTACCTGACTTGAGTCGATTTTCACCATATCTGGCGAATAGCAAGGAATCCACCTTCTTGATTTTTCGAGATTCTACTATTTTTTGGGAAGGACTTTGCATAAGAGCCACTCAACACAGAAGACATCTGATCGACAGCGTAAAAACTCCCGTCAATCTAAACGAAGTTCATAAAATTTACGATAAAGGGGGGATTGCATGAGACACCCTGAAATGATCGTAACAAAACATAAAATACATTGCTTGAAATACCCTCAAACCGATCCTCAAAGGACCTCATGAGAACAGGAACCATTCGAAAATTTCAGAAATTTATACCTTCAGAAACCATAGTCACTTTTTTGAACCTTGCCTCAACCACGAATACAACACGTTGGTTTTTCTATTTTTTAAAAACTTCCATGAGTCATGCCATAAGGCAATCCCCGGACCTCGCCATAAAACGTTCATCAGACTGGATGACTTGGAAAAAAAAAATCTCGAGCTTCCTGCTGAATCCTCTTCATAGTGACTGCTTAAAAAAAAATTTTTTTAAGAGTTATTTGAAGTGTTAAAACTCGCCCTCATTTTACTGAGTTTCTTCGCGCATTCTCTGAATACTCACGCAATTGAGTCTCAGAAAGATAGACTGAACACCTATTCGACTTCCATGAAAAAATCTGAAAATTTTTCTTGGGAAAAAGTCTCTGAAATTTTTGGTCTCAGCTATTTTTCTTACTTCAATGGCCCAGGCATTACATCGCACACTTTTTCTCATAATCCTAATCAATTTGGATTAAAAAACGACGGAGGCCTTCGCCTAATTAATCAGATATCCTTCAAATACAAATTTTCTCGAAAATTAGCTCTTGACCTACAACTCAGGAATGTTATTCTTGTGAACAATTGCGATCAACATTTACAGAATTATCGCTACGAAGGTGTTCGCGTTGGAATTTCCGGCAAGCTTTTATACGGCAAAGACTGGGATTTAACAGGAAGCATCAATACCGATTTCCCTTATTTTTTTCCTCCTTTTTTATCAGGATTTCAGTCACAAGCTAGAACGACCATTTTAGCCCCTGGACTATTTGCGGCTCTTAGATATGATCCCTCAGGAAGCCGATGGTTTGTGTTTGCCATGCTTCAACCTAGAGTTTTTTTTTACGAGAACTTAGATGCTTCTGAATCGCATCATCAAAAAGCAGGCTTTGATGCAAAAAATAAACCAGAGATCATTTTATCTGCTATACCTACCCTTAATTATAGACTGACTTCTCAACTAAGCATTACCTTGGGTGGAAACATGAGCTATGTCAAACAAGTTTACTCTGATTGGAATCCTTTTAATGCAAGCTTGATTTCCAATGGAGATAGCTCAGCTTGGAGACTGCATGCTATCTCTACCTTTTTAGGAGTAACTTACGCCATCAGTCCTGCCATCATCCTTCTACCATGCATTACAACATATCCTATTGCTGGACAGCGCATCAATCGGAATCCGAATTCTATAGAATTCGGAAAAATCGCAAGTTTAGCTGAAGTAACTTCGCTTGGCATTTGGATTCGTGGCACCTTGTTTTAGCACGAACTCTTGACGCTCAAAACAAGTACTGAAAATCTCAATTACCTCAAGAAGCAACCTATGAGTAACCTTAAAAGAGGTTTTGATTCATTCTCTTACTTCATCAGCTCACACAAGTACCCAAGCTCTACACCCGAGAAAGCATGAAAAATACGGTTTGCTTTTTGCCAATATACACTTCTGCTTTAATCCGTAAACGGAATCACAGCATAACTTTCGAATCGTTTTTTAACGACTACCATGAGTTTTGCTCAAAAGCAATCTATAGAACAATCAAGCAGAACTCAAAGATGCTATTCTTCATGATATTTGATCCTACTGCACATCAAATTGAAAGAAAAAGAAATATTAGCAAATTTTTAAATATCATGATCTCTGCATACACATTTACAAAACTATAGGGACGTAAAAAAAACAGATTGATGAAGAAGAAAAGAAAACATCAATTCTAAAGAAAATCTACCGAAAAAGGAGGAACATTTGTTGCTCAAGTCATCTTTATTATTTTTGGCGTTTCTTAAAAAGTTCTCCTCTTTTTCACTCAAGTTATTTGTATTCATAAATTCTTCGAACTCTTGATTGTTGAAATCATGAATGCAAGCAGCCCCAAACCTCGTATAAACAAGTGGAGTTTCTTTAGATGAGTCTTGTCCTGTAACACCAGATTGTTCTTCTGCTACATCTTGTAAATCTTCACTAGATCTCTTTTTTTTTCGAGTGAATGATTGAAATTTTTTATTAATACTCTCAACAGTCCTGTCTTTTATTCCTATAATATATAAAAAATTTTTTATATTCTTGTCATCTATCGTTTTCGAAAAACAATTTGGATGCGCATTTATAATTTTAGTCATTATAATAAAGAAAAACATAGAAAAACAAATTATTTTTTTTATCATAAGATTAACTTATAGCCTATTTTTATTCGTGCTTGATTAGATTTATATTAAAAAATTACCTACTTATCATTATTTTAAATATTTTTAAAATTTTATTATTTAATATTATCTTAGTTTTAGAAAATAAGATAGGGAAAAAATAAAGTAATAAAGTCATGTTTTGACACACTAACCGCGTAGTATGAGCATTAAGTCCTAACAAGAGCTTGAAAATGCCTGAATTCTTACTTGATTTTGATCAGTGTAGTTCAGATAGGCGCATAGGTTTTCTGAATAAAGACCAAAAAGCCCTTAAGACTCGAAGAGTGCTCTACCTAAACGATGAAATAACCCACGCTAAGTGGTCTTCAGCGTTCGGACATAGAAGAACTGGATCACACTTTTCTCTGAAGTCCTTGGAAAGAAACTCTATCTAGTTGCGATGGCACTACGCAAGGTATTCAGGCTAGAACAGGCTACCTTCTATGGCAAAGATCGAGATTTGAGAAGCGTAAAATAGCAATTCCCCCTATGGCTTCACTTTTGCTCAGAATTTCAGTCAAAAGCTAGAACAACGATTTTTAGACCCTCGCCCTATCTACTTTTTTGGGAGACACTTCTAAGATCAATCCTACTATCACCCTAAGCATTAAGATGTATCTTAGTTTCACGCTCAAGAACACATTCATTAAAAGCATTTTTGAAAGAAAAAAAGCAATTAAGATAAATGAAACTCAAGCAAGGGTTTTTGGTGCAGTCATTCTCTGGATTTAGCACTTCATACAATGGTCCAAACTGTTAGAAAGACGAGTTCAGTAGTTATGGCAATTGTCTCTCCAAAGCCAACATTTCTAGGCTTTAAGTACTCTAATCAGAGGTTAGATCAAAAAAATATTGCAAAGGCTAATAGCCTGCAGGAACACTACATGAGGCACCATGAAAAATGGATGGCAATCAATGCATTAAGCTTCATTTTCACGATCACAATCTAGTGCTTTGTCCACATGCTCTTGATAAAAGCCCATTCATCAAGAGCAAGCCCTAGAAGGTTAAATGAATTTTTCTTAAATTCTTCAAATGAACTATAATTTAAACTACGAGGATTTTGCAAAAAAGAAATTAATCCTTGTAATAAGAATATCTGGTGATTTAAAATATTAACATTACTTTCTGCTTCTGTTATTTTCTTTTGCTCATGACTAATAGCATATTCATAATACAGCTTAAGCTTGAAGTTCTTTTTTAATAAATCTATTTTTGATTTAAAATTCGTATCGTTAGACAACTTATTGAGATCCTTACTAAATTTAAAGTATAATATTTCATTGTCGTATTCCATAAGCCTCTGTTCAGAAAAAAGAGGATTACTCAACATTGTATCTTGAGATCCACAAACTATTTTTTTAAACGCATCACGATTATCCGTATTTCCATAGATATCTTGAAGTATCAAGTCTAAGTCTGGATACCAAGGCCTTGTAGAGAATCCATTTGTAGGTTTAGAATTGACACAGATTTTAGTTTTATCCAAAACAAATATTTGAGTTTTAAGTATTTCACTAGATATTTGATTCGCAATTTGATCAGGTATTTGATTCGCAAATGGATTAATCTCTTCAACCACTAGAACTTCTGAACCATTTTGTTGAGAAGGCACTTTCGTGGCTGTAGGTATTTCAACAGGACGATTAGGTACTGCACTACTGCTTCGAAAAATCAATTCAGGCCTTAAAATTTTTGAAAAAAAAGCATCTTGAAATTCGAATTCTTCATTCACCTCCTGCTTCTTTCTTTTTGCTAACTCGAAAAGAGTATCCTGATTCAATTCTTCTAGAGTTAATTCTTCTAATTTTTTATTGATTTTATTTATAATGTTTGATTTATAGCCATCTTTCACTTTTTTGTTAACAAATTTTATTCTAATATCCGAAAAAATGCTTTCCCATGCTGAGTGTAAATTATTTAAACATGGCAAGAAAACCTTGAAGCAAGCATTCGCTGAGTGAGGCTTTAGCGATAAAATCAGAAAAAAAATACAAAAATTAAATTTTTGCATACAATGTATGATGCAACTTTTATGCAAAGAAGGATACAGCAAATAAAACAGACGCTTTTTCAGATGGTCAATCACTGCAATACCCTGCAACCAAACGATAATGGATACTAATTTTTAAAATTTGAAGATCATCTATCTCTTCAAGCAGAAATTTCGGATAAAAAAGTCTTTACAACACTTAGAAACACATCTTTCTTTTATTTTTGTAAAAGTTTTTTTTAAAAATAATGGCGTAAAAAATAATCATTCCAGATGAAGTGACAACTCTTTTAACCAAAGAAAAAAATCTTCCTTTTAACCTGTGTCTTAAAAGTACCAAATGCAGACTTAACAAAAAAAAAAATATTTGATACACTGAAGTCATATGGAGATGAAATTTATGCCTATTAAATCTATACGGTTTTACCTAGCTCTAAGTATTTCATCCTATCTTCCTGCTCAAACAACCCAAAATTTTTAAACTATGGATCAAATTTCTCGCATCTTGCCCGTACAGAATTTGTGTCCATAGCAAAATTAAGCGAAATTTCTGCATTCTTAGTCCTATCGCTTATAAGACACTTGCCACTTTCCTTACGAAAAGTGGCGATGAGTACGCTAATTTTTTAGTTTTAAAACGAATGTCTTGAATCAGACTAGAGAATCTATCTCGTCATGACACAGGATTTTTTTAAATGCTGAGGAGAAGCATAAGCCCTCGTGATCCCTTGATAACACGTCAGCGCTTCCAGAAAAATCTGTTTTTGATGAACTTTTGTGCACCTAAGCATGAATCAAAGTCAAAAGCGTCTTATCTCACCAAATCCTACGAGTAGGAGTCCATTGGGCAACATCCATCATTTGAGAAAAGATGCGAGCTCCCTCTTTGTTATCGATAGTATTGTAAGAAAGATTTAAGTCCTTCAGATGCTTCATGGCAGAAAGTATACGAGCTCCAACATTACTGATAAAATTGTGTGAAAGGTCTAAATGAGTAAGATTCTTCATTTTAGAAAAATCGGAAACTTTCTTATCATCGATCTGATTAGATGAAAGATTTAAGTGAATAAATGGGAAATCCATTTGAGAAAGTATTTCAAATCCAGCATTCCCCATAGCATTGTAAGAAAGATTTAAATGAGTAAGATGATTCATTTCAGAAAGTCCCTGAAAAAAAGAGTGAATTTGAGCCTCATTGAGATGCCCGACACCAGTATCAGCAAGGTTTAAGTGAATAACATGCCTGAGTGAACGAAAAAGTAACCGAGCGGTACCACCGATGATCAAATTTCCAGAAAGATCCAAATGGGTAAGTTGATGCATTTTAGAAAGTACTGGAGAAAGGGATGCCACTTGATCCGCTCTGATCGCATTGTCAGAAAGGTTCAAATGAATCATACTGCTTGACTCAGGAGCCAAGAAAACTGTATTACCATGGATAGCATTCCCAGAAAGATTTAAGTCAGTAAGATGCCCCATTCGAAAAAGAATAGAAGCTCCCTCATCACGCACGTTATTCGAAGAAAGATCTAAATGGGTAAGAGCTTTCATTTGAGAAAGCGCAAGAACTCCCTCATCATGCACGTTATTCGAAGAAAGATCTAAATGGGTAAGAGCTTTCATTTGAGCAATTTTTCGAACATGCGAGGCATTGATAGAGCAATGACTTAAACGCAACTCTTTAAGATTACTTAACGATGAAACAATCTTTTCAATTTCATTTTCACGGAGAGGAATGTTACTAAGATCTAACTTTTCTAAGTTTTTAAATCTTTTGATAATATTATCTATTAGTTTTTCGATAAATGCTTGATGAGTCGCATCTTCTCGAGGAAGATCAATTGATAATTCCACCAGGCTTTCAGGAATCTCTCTGAACATCTCTGGGTTAAATCTCGAACGAATAAGATTTAATTTTTTGATCTTAGAGTAACATCCATTTTTTAGACTAGAGAGAGAAGTATCTGTGATGCTTTGATTAACAAAAGATAATGGCTGATCTGAGAAACAATTCACTATACCTAATTCTCTATGAGATTTTTTTGATGAACTATTTAGCATCAAACATCTTGCAGCATTTGCCGGATTTAACAAGCCCAGAAGATTGTCGATCATCCAAGAAGTAGCAATCACTTTATTGGGAATACTCACAGACTCTTGTTGAGAAGAAGCACTAGAATTGATGGGTATTTGTTGTGCTGTTGAATTGTTTGCTGCATTTGAAAAACTTGTATTCAGCATTATCCACAAAAAAAACAAATAATACATAATTATAAAATATGCAAATTGTGTGCTCATGCATTTTTTTTGTAAAAAAAACACCTATGTCACAAGGAACATATTGTTAATAAAATTTGAAAATAACGGAAACTTTAAAAGATAAAGGTAAAGCACTAAAACCTAAGTATTTGTTTTAAAAAAAAATCAAATACAGTATCTGTGAACTAAATCATCCAACACTTCTGAGTTTGATATTTTTAAAAAATCAGCAATAATTTTCAAAGAATGTGACAGTTTTTCCTAACAAGAGCTGTGCACAAATATCCGCAAGTTTTGATGAACTGAAACTATATCCTGCAAAAAAAACAATACACTTAAAATACTAAAAATTATTAAAAACCAAGAATTGTTCTTTTTAAGATATTATCAGAAAGTTAAGTATTTTTTAGAATAAATGCCTAAGCACGCGCTCCAAAAAGCGCTTCACCCAAGCGCAGATGCGTAGCACCCGCTGGTAAAGCAAGTAAATAATCCCGAGACATTCCCATAGAAAGCTTTCCTTGCGTAAAAGGACGGCACTGTAACTCCAGTTGCTGAAGCTTATGAAAAAAAACTTGAGCATGAAAATAGTCAGGAGCAATGCCCATCAATCCTTGCAAGCAAAGACCGGGCAAAGTGCTTATTTTTTGAGCCAACCCAGCAACTTCATGATGCAACACGCCCGTTCGACCAGAAAAAGACTCAAAAAGCACCTGAATGAAGACAAAAAGTCCGATTGACCCTTGGCTCAGTATTTCAGCAAGCTTCCAAGAATCCAAAGAATGGATAGCATACAGATGGGGCAGTAACCCTTTTACTTTATTCTTTTGCAGATGACCTAAAAAATGCCAGCGTATCTCCATGCCCTCAGCCTGACAAGTGATGGCCTTCTCTACAAGTTCCTGAGCGTAGTTTTCTCCAAAATCTCGCTGTCCCTCACGGTACAAAAGGGCGATTTTCTCGACACTTTGGCCTTTACTAACAGCAATTAAGTTGCGACCTTGCAATTGCTGAAGAATCGCATGATAGCGAACTTGCAGCTTTGTTAATTGATCCATGAAAAAAGAGGAATCCCAAAAAAATCTTTCAAATCAGAACAAAGTTCTGTCAAAGGCAGTCCCACCACATTTGTGTAGCTTCCTTCTATTTTTTCTACCAGTAAAGTGCCAAAATTTTGGACACCATAACTGCCTGCTTTATCTAAGGGCTCAGACGTTGCAACGTAGCGCTCGATTTCTTCCAGACTCAAAGAGCGCAAGCTCACTTGAGTTCTGATGACACGGCAAGAACGCTTCACTTCCTGCTTTTTTTTCGTATGAAGCAAACAATAGCCCGTAAGAACCTCATGCTTTTTTCCCGATAAAGACACCAGCATCTCAAGAGCTTCTTGGACAGAAGAAGGCTTGCCAAAGACCTGACCTTCAAGCACAACAACCGTATCAGCACCCAATGCCAGCCATTCTGCGTGCTGGACTTGGGACCGAATGGAATGCACTTTTTCTAAAGCCAAGCGAGACACAAAAGCATCCGGTTTCTCTCCAAGGAGCTGAGACTCATCCACCTCAGGAATGCGTACTTCCGGATGAAATCCGACTTGACGCAATAAATCAAAACGTCTTGGAGAAGAAGATGCCAACAAAAGAGGAATAGACATCATTCCAAATGCGAATCATCTGGACCATAGGCATCTTTTCCAGCAAGACCCCTCTTAAAAGCGCTGGCTCCCTTCCCCAAAGCATGCCCCAGTTCAGGCAACCGCCGGTATCCAAAAAGTAAAACGACCAACGAGACCACCAAAAGATGACCTAAACTCAATCCAAACATCCCATGAGGCTATCTCAAGGTAGAGGTAGCGTCAAACGGGATTATGAGATATGTTCCCCCGAGGAGCTATCTGATGAAACCTATTTCCTGTAATGCGACGGTGGTATCTTACAAAAACTTAACTCCAAGCGTTTTTGAAATTGCTTTTGAGACCGAGCCTTCGATCACCTTCGAAGGCGGCCAATTTGTCAGTGTCATCATCCCCGAGGCAGGTCCACAAGGCCGCAATTTACGGAGGGCTTATTCCATTGCCTCCTCTCCCCAAAAGCGCCCTATTGAGCTTTGTATCAAAAAAGTAGAGAATGGACCGGGTACCCAGTACCTGTCTCAACTACGTGCAAAAAACACCTTCCAGATCATGGCTCCGTATGGAGATTTTACCTACCAACCCGAGCCAACTTCTCACATTTGCTTCGTGGCAACTGGGACAGGTATTGCTCCATTTCGATCGATGCTCCTATCAGAAAAGTTTACCAACCATCCCCCACTACATACCTACTGTTTTTTAGGGGTCAGGACACAAGAAGAGCTACTGTATCAAGAAGATTTTCAACAAAAAAATATCACACTCATCAACAGCATTTCACAAAATCGAGATCATGGGCACTTCAAAGGACGTGTGACCGACTATTTGAAAACACTGGATGCAAGCTTTCCCTGGCTTCAAACACAGTACTACCTATGTGGTCATGGAGGTATGATACAAGAAGTCAAAGCCCTTCTCACCGAAAAAGGCGTAGCCAAACCGAATATGCATCAAGAAGTATATTACAAATAAAAAAAATCACTAAGGGGCTTTTTTCAAAGAAGCTAAGCTATCCACTTTATCTAAAGCATCAAGTTCTCGAAATCCACCGATCAGCTTTTTACCATGAAAAATCTGAGGAACTGTTTTCAGCCCCGAACGCTTGTAAAGATCCTCCCACATCTGATCATCGTCT
>DAISZI010000279.1:0-2455 GCA_036824885.1 Oligoflexia bacterium | reverse complement strand
TACTCGAATCATGGGATATGGCTTTAGAATTTGGACCAGGCAAGGTTCTTTCAGGGATGATCAAGCGTATTGCTTCTCATGCGGGTAAAACCTGCAGCTTAGGCTCCGTTCAGGATATCCAGAGTTTAAAAGCAAGTGCTCAGGCAATCCAAAACCTAAAGGAGACTTGACAGCAAGGAAGTGATGCGATACCTCCCTTGTCAAATAGCTCACTGCTCGTGAGCAATGTTTTGGATTTTCAGTTTCCATTCATGGCGCCTGGTTATCCGTATCCATCAAAGGAAGTAGGAAAGTTATGGATGGTATTGCTTTAGTCACAGGTGCCTCAAGAGGCATTGGAGCCTGTGTGGCTCAGAAACTTGCTCAAGCAGGGTATCATGTTCTCATCAACTATTGTGCTAATGAAGTCCAAGCGTCCCAGGTACTTCAATCCATCCTCGAGCAGGGGGGATCTGCCGAGCTTTGTCCGTTCGATGTGAGTTGTTCGGAAGCTGTAGAAGCCTCGTTCGGACGCATGGCCCAACATCCGAAAGGGCCGCTTCAGGTTTTGGTGAATAATGCAGGTATTACGGTTGATTCCTTACTCATTCGAGTGAAAGATAAAGATTTAGAAAAAACCCTCGCTATTGATTTAAAAGGAGCGATGTACTGCACACGAGAAGCGGCCAAGCAGATGCTTCGCCATCGGCAAGGAACCATCATCCAAATTAGTTCGGTTGTAGGAGAATCAGGTAATGCGGGGCAGAGTGTTTATGCCGCTGCCAAGGCAGGTCTGATAGGATTCAGTAAAAGCATTGCAAAAGAACTTGCCAATCGACAGATTCGAGTCAATGTGGTCTCACCAGGTTTCATTAAGACAGAAATGACGGAAAGCTTGACGGACGCTCAAAAAGAAGCGATCCTGCGCAACGTTCCTCTTGGTTTTTTGGGAGCTCCTGAGGACGTTGCGTCCTTAGTTGCGTTTTTGGCTTCTCCCTGCTGCCGGTACATCACTGGCCAAGTCATAGGAGTCAATGGTGGAATGTACATGTAAATGAAGGAGAATAAAATGTCGGATCCCTTGCAGGAAAAAATATACGCGCTCATCGCTGATCAATTTTCGATTGAAGAAGAGAGAATTAATCCTACAGCGTCATTTATTGATGACTTAGGTGCGGATAGCTTGGATATGGTGGAATTGGTCATGAAAATTGAAGAAGAATTCCAATTTGAAATTTCTGATCAAGAAGCTGAAAAAATCAAGACTGTTCAGGATGTGGTTCAATACGTCGCTGCTTTAATCAAAGAGAAAAAATAAACGGCATGAGTGCTCTTGGAGAAAAACGACGCGTAGTGATCACAGGCTTTGGAGTCATCACCCCTTTAGGTTTGTCTGCAAAAACCACTTGGGAACAGGCTCTTGCTGGAAAGTCGGGAATCAGCACCACCACGTGTTTTGATACCAAAGACTGTCCGGTCCAAATCAGTGCGGAAGTCAAAGATTTTGACGTCACCCGAAAAACGGGTCCGTTTTTTCCTGATTTAAGGACAGAAGTTTCACAAGCTTCAAGTGCCAAGGACGCCAAACGCGTGGGGCGTTTTGTGCACCTGGCTTTAGCAGCTGGATTAGATGCCTATGAAGATTCCGGATTGGACAGCTTTAGAGGCCAACTGGATCCTCAGCGCTTAGGCGTCAATATTGGAGTCGGCATTGGGGGATTGCCTGAAATTGAAGCCGTTCATAACGATTTTTTAGAAAAAGGCTACCGTCGTATCACTCCTTTTTTTATTCCTTTGGTTATTCCAAATATGGCTTCGGGCCAATTAAGCATTCTTCTGAACTTAAAGGGTCCGAATCTTTGCAATGTCACTGCTTGCACCTCAAGTGCGCATAGTATTGGCGAATCTTTTCGTCAGATCCAGCGTGGAGAAGCGGATGTGATGTTTGCAGGAGGGGCAGAAGCGGTCATTGGGAAATTGGCTATTGGAGGATTTGCAGCGATGAAAGCGCTTTCCACGCGCAACCAAGAACCTCAAAAGGCCTCAAGACCTTTTGATATCCATCGAGACGGTTTTGTGATGGGTGAAGGTGCGGTTGTGCTCGTGCTTGAGGCTTTAGAAATTGCTCAAAAGAGAAAAGCTAAGATTTATGCAGAATGCAAGGGTTACGGGATCTCAGGTGATGCTTACCATATGACTTCTCCTTCTGGAGATGGAGGCAGGCAAGCGATGAACCTTGCTTTGCAAGATGCACATCTGGTGGCTGAAGATATTGGCTATATCAATGCCCATGCAACCTCGACTCGTATGGGAGATGCAGAAGAAGCAAGAAGTATTGCTACTCTTTTTCCAGAAGCACGCAAGCATTTGCACGTGAGTGCAACGAAGTCCATGACAGGGCATCTTCTGGGAGCTGCAGGCTCTTTGGAGGCTTTTTTTTCGGTTATGGCGATTCGGGAAAATAAAATTCCTCCTA
>DAISZI010000278.1:0-2462 GCA_036824885.1 Oligoflexia bacterium | reverse complement strand
GCATCACCTAAAGCACAAAGCGTTTTACCTTGAATATTATCTGCAATCTGAAGCAAGAGATTCAAATCCTGAGTCCGACCTTTCCCATGCTCAATGCGCTCCAAAACCTCCTCCATCCAACGACACCCTTCTCGACAGGGCGTGCACTGGCCACAGGATTCATGAGCGTAAAACTTAGCAATCCTTTGAATCAACTTCACAACACAGTAATCCTCACTGACTACCACCACTCCTGCAGAACCCAACATACTTCCTATTTTCATTAAAGGTTCTACATCCAAAACAACATCAATTTCTTCAGCAGTTAAAACCGGAGCAGACGATCCTCCAGGAATCACGGCCTTCAACTTTCGATCATTCAAAATACCTCCACCATAGGTATAAATGAGCTCCCGCAAAGTCACACCTGCCGCAGGCAATTCATAAAGTCCTGGTTTTTTCACATGACCTGAAAGACAAAAAAGACGAGTCCCTCCCGATTTTTCAAGTTTCCCCAATTGAGCAAACCATGGACCCCCTCTCCTCAAGATAAAAGGAATACAAGCAAGTGTTTCCACATTATTCACAATCGTCGGGCCACCGAAAGCACCCGCTTGCGCTGGAAAAGGAGGCTTCACACGAGGCTCCCCCCTCTTGCCCTCTAAAGAATTCAATAAAGCAGTCTCTTCTCCACAAATATACGCTCCGGCACCTCGATGCACCGTCAGCTCAAAATCAAAACCTGAACCCTGAATATTGGATCCCAAATACCGAGCAGCGTAAGCTTCCTCAATGGCTTGCTGCAAGAGCACCGCTTCGCGTGCATACTCCCCCCGAATATAAATATAACCGCTACGAGCTCCGATAGCATAAGCCCCAATCAACATCCCTTCCAGCAGTAAATGCGGCGTATAACGCATCAAATCTCGATCTTTAAAAGTTCCCGGTTCCGATTCATCAGCATTACAAACTAAGTACTTCGAAACAGAAGATTGCTTCGGAATAAAACCCCATTTCATGCCCGTAGGAAATCCGGCTCCTCCTCTTCCTCGAAGCTGAGAACTTTTCACCTCTTCAATCACTTCGCTCGGAGACATTCCAAAAGCTTTTTTTAAAGCCTGATACCCTTCCATCTCCTTTAAGTAATAGTGAAGAAAACGACACTCAGGTTGAAAATGCTGAATAAATAACGTTGTTGGTTTCTCAGAACTCATCACCTCACTCCAAACTCTCAAGCAAAGCATCAAGCTTTGCGATATCTAAACCCTCATAATACTGCTGATTCATCATCAAAGCAGGAGCTGTCCCACAAGCCCCCAAACACTCTTCCTCCCTCAACGTAAATCTTTGATCAGAAGTAGTCTCACCACAAACAATGCCCCATTTCTTCTGGCAATGCTCCACCAAGGCATCGGCCCCCCTCAATGCACAAGCAATATTCGTACAAAATTTGAAATGGTATTTCCCTACGGGCTCTAAGTCATACATGGTATAAAAACTTGCTACTTCTCGTACCTGAGCCGGATGAATTTCTAAGTAAGAAGCTATCTCATCTAAAATCTCAGGCGATAACCAACCTCTTTCCTGCTGTGCTTCATGTAAAGCGGGAAGCAATAAAGCCACCTTTTTTGGATAACGAGGCTCCAATTTTTTCATCGCATCATAAAACTTCTGCGAAAGCAGCTTCTTGTCTTGTTTCACGCTCATGACTCCTTGTACTTTCAGCGATCCAACTCGCCTGCAATAATATTGATGCTTCCTAAAGCCGCCACCATATCGGCAATCTTTTCTCCCTGAATCATCCGACTTAATCCCTGGTAATGCCAAAAAGAAGGCCCTCGAATACGCATCCGATGCGCCTGTGTTCTACCTTTGCTCACAATATAAAACCCTAATTCCCCATTGGCCGCTTCAAACTGGGTATAAGCCTCCCCTTCAGGAACCTCAAAACCCTGCATAAAAAATTTAAAATGGTAAATCATCCCCTCCATAGTATTATGGACGACATCTTTATCCGGAATACGCACACGCTTATCTTCACACCAAATAGGCCCCTTTTTCATCCGAGAAGCACATTGCTGAAGAATCTGTAAAGATTGCTTCATTTCCTCAAAACGAATACGGTAGCGATCATAAACATCCCCGTTTTTTAAAATAGGAACTTCAAAGTCCACTTCCCGATAAAACATACAAGGCTGATCCCTACGCAAGTCAAAATCAATCCCAGCTGCACGCGCATTAGGACCTGAAAAACTGTATTGCATGCAATCTTCTTTATCAAAAACGCCAACGCCCACCGTTCTTTTTTTCCAAATCTTATTATTGCTCAAAAGACGATCCATCTCTTCAATCACTGCAAGCGTTTTTACTACCCAAGCCTGAAGCTCCTGCTCAAAGCCTTCTGGGGCATCCGCCATCAAACCCCCTATGCGGGTATAAGACGTAGTAAGCCTCGCTCCACATAATTTCTCAATTAAGGTGTA
>DAISZI010000031.1:0-10470 GCA_036824885.1 Oligoflexia bacterium | reverse complement strand
ATGATCTCCCAGAAAAAAAACCTTGTAAAAAACAATCTATCTTTTGAGAAGCCCCCAATCGGCTCAACGCATGCTGTTTCCAGCTTGCTTGATACTGCCTTGCTTCCACAAGCTTACTCAACCAAATCTTTAAGTCTTTCTGATTTTTTAAAATGCTCAACTGACCTACCTCTTGAAGATGGAAGACCTCAGAAAATTTTTGAGTACCTCGAGGCCCCACCCCAATAGGAATCCCATGAATCGCGGGTTCAATCGTACTATGCACTCCAGGACCCAAGCCCCCTCCCACAAAGGACCAATCACAAAAAGCATACAGATCTGCCAACAACCCAAATTCATCGACTAAAATGCAAGAAGGATCTTTTTTTATAGGATGAGAAGAAGTCGAGACATCCCACCCAGCT
This sequence comes from Oligoflexia bacterium, assembly GCA_036824885.1. GTDB lineage: Bacteria > Bdellovibrionota > UBA1018 > UBA1018 > UBA1018 > DAISZI01. The sequence goes on along the minus strand of DAISZI010000031.1, from coordinate 10,066 downwards.
TCTTTTAAAAAAGAGGCTATTGCTTGAATATTTTTTGGGTTCAAAGAATGCGGCACCACCCATAAAGACCCGAGAGACTTTTCTTCAAAGATAGGCCTTAAAAACTCAAGATCTTCTATCCATACACTTCCTAAAATCCCCCAAGGACGCTTGCAACGAGCATACAACTCCCTCAAACTTTGAGAACGTTTTTGCACTTTCTTCAAAGCCACCCGATCCCAACGAGGCTCACCACAAACTTCTAAAGTAGCCTGAGGAAAAAACTTTTTTAAGGATTCAGCTTTTTCTTCATCGCAAGGAAAAAGAAGCATTTCTGGTAATCCCCCAAAAAAACAACTAAAAAACTTAGCAATTTTTAATGATTTTCTTTTTTGAACGGAAACCATTGCCAAAGGGATCCCCTTTTTTTTAAGGGAAATCCATAAATCAGGCCAAGCTTCGTACTTTGCTGTTAAAAAGCAATCGGGATTAAGGCGTGAAAAAGCCTCCTCCCACTCCCCTTCCCAAGGAGAATACCCCATATAACTAATACAAAAAGAATTTTCTTCAAGCTCTCTTTTCAATTTCTCTAATGCACTCTTGGCAGAAGCACTAAAAACACTGACCACCAATGCCACTCCTCTTTCAGCGGTTAAAAAAATCAAAGGGACTAAAGACTCCAACTCCCCCACACTCGAGGCATGAAACCAAAAAACCTGACGAGCCTTCGTAAAATAAACCTTCTCCAGGGCAACTCGTCCTTGCGGAAAAAATCCAAGAATCACAAAAAATTTAAGGACTCGATGTAGGAGAAGGTAGAAAAAATAGACGCCCCCCCGTGTCCATTTTAAGCCATGCTCAAGCACTTGCATTGCCCTTTTTTATTCTATCATCCACAACCTCAACCTCTAAGCTTTTCAAACAAGCTTGCTTGCGAACGGGCCTCCAACAATAACGACCATCCTTACCACAAGGACGACACCATAAAGATTGTCCAATTGTCTGACTTCGACTCTGCCAAGGACCAAAACCCATATCCTCACAGCTCGGCCCCAAAAGCACAATAGCAGGAGTCCCTACCGCTTCCGCTAAATGAGCCATTCCAGTATCACTTCCTAAATAGTAAAGAGCCTCCTTCAGCACCCAAGCTGATTGCGGCAAATTCCACCGATCGATACCAGAAAAGTGCTCAATACCAAGCTCCTTCAGACCCTTCACCAAATCAACACTCGCCCAATCTGAGCTTCTTCCTAAAACTACCACCGGCATAGAACTCTGACTGAGCAGCTTCAAATAAGAGGACACAGGCCAAATCTTCCCCTCCCAGCAAGAGCCTGGCATCACACAAAAGAAAGGCCTCCTGAGCTTTCGAAGCTGATCATCTTCTTTTTTTTCTAACAAGAGATGCTTGAGAGAAGGCCTCTCCTGCCCGGTTCCTCCCAGCACCTGTGCATAACGCTTCACCAAAGCAGTAGGACGCAAAAATTTCGGCCAAAATCTTTTAAAAAGAACATAAAAAAAGAACCGCCACCGCTGCTTGTCAAGACTCTTCCAAACAGGAGGTTTCTTCCGATAATAAATACTCCACAAGAAAAACAAAAATCGCATGACCCCTGTTCTTAAGCTGACATGCAAGTCATCAATCTCTTGATAATCACGATCCCAAATCAATCGACTCAGATGAAACCATCCTAAAAATCCAGATTTACGATGAAAAGTCAAAAGATCTCTCACGCGAGGGTGAGACTCAAAAAGCGAAGCGTATTCCTCAGAGGTAAGCCAATCAACTTGATCTTCTTGAGGAAAATGCATAGTCTTTACCTCTAAAACGGTACTTGACAAAATAACATCCCCCAAGCTGCTCAAACGGATGCAAAGCCTCTTTGATCTTCTCACAATCTTCGGTATCTCATAAAAAACACGAACAAACCATAGGTCTCAACTCTACAAAGAACCAACACCTGTCTTTTTCTTGAACAAGAGATCTTCCATCCATCGCAAAATGCCCCTTTTTTTTAAGAAAAAAATTGGTCTTTTTTTTGCAAACCCCCTGTCTCATGAAAAGAAATATGAGTCTGAGTTTGAAAGCTTGCTTCGCTTTAATCCTATTGAATGCTTGCGGAAGCACAAGCATCCCGACGGTACTTACTGTGAGCACACCAGGCAGCATCACACCCTTAGCTACCACAACAACCAGCAAGGGCCTTCCTTTCTACGCCAATCCCACACCAAGTCCCAGCCCTCTTCCTTCAGGAAATGCAACGTCTAATGGCAGTCTGACCATCAATGGGTCAAACTCAGGCACCATCTCCGTGACCACCTCAAGCATCTTGACCGCAGCATTCACACCTCCTGCCAATGTCTTCTACAATCAAGCGCGCTCAATACCCCTTTATTGCTTAAGTGCAACAGTTGAGCTTGATGATTCAAGTGGAGCCTCTCAAGGATCCTCCACCGCTTACCTCATTCAAGGAAGTGGATACAACCCAGGCTATTGCCACGGTGCTCAGACAAATTCCGTCATCAACTTTGCAGGAAACCTCAACAAAGGAAATTCCGACAGTTATAGTTTGAAAATTTCCAATGTACAAACGGATGCATGCTACTTCTTTGCTCCTACCCTGCCTTTTCCTTATAATTGCGCGTATTATTCAGGGTACTCAAGCCCTTTGAGCACTCAAATGAAATCGCTACCTGAGGCAGGATACAACGTTACCTTGAATTACCAAATATGGGCGAATACCGTGCAGTAGCAGGAAGATACCCTGAACCATCAGCCATGAAGCTTTGCGACAACAGACTGAATATCGCTTTGATGGTGCATCCTAAAAAAAGTCCCATCGATTTTTTGGATGAGATTCCAAAAGACATCCCAATGCTGGCAAGAACTCCATAAATCTTCGAAAGCCTCAGAACCTGAATCATAAAGTCGGTACTGAATCAAACTAGCATTGGTAATGGCTTTCTTGGTTTTCAAGACTCTTTGCAGATTTCTTAGCCATAATGATTTAATCTGCTTTTTTAAGGTATCTGATTTTTTTTCATCTTGATAAAGACGAGAGAGGATCAAGTAAACTTGATGAAATTTTTCACGATCCTGATTTCTTTGTTCCTGAGACTTGAGATACTCTTTTTTCTCTAAGGCAAGACCTTGAGATTCCAAGTATTCCGCAGCAAGTTTTTTTCCAATAAACTGTGCAAGACTTTCATTAAAATACGATTGATCTTGAATCATGAACGTTGCGTGCACTGACTCATGTAAAATAATCTCCACTAAGTCCCCCAAGGCCCCTTTGCGATCAGAGAGCATCGTTGAAAGAATCGGATCTTGAAACCAACCTGCTGTAGAATAAGCAGCAGCTCCCCTTAAATCTACATCCCAACCTTCTTTTTTGAGATTTTCAGCGAAGACTTCGGCATCTTTCTGATCAAACCATCCCAAGTAAGGAAAGGATCCCACAATAGGAAATTTCCAAAGTTTAGATTCAAATTTTAAAGGCTGGCAAGCACTCACTACCCAAACAGCAACAGGGCGGTTCAGAGATACGTACTTTTGATAATGAGAGGTGACTTTGAGTCTATGGTTCACGCCAAAATCCTTGGTTTTAGAAACCTGCCTTAAAAGATCCAAAATATAGCTGGGTGTTTTTTCAGCCAAAGGCCCTGAAAGAACTGACTCTAGAGGAACAGCGCGATTCAAGAGTGCCCATTGGCCTCGACACGCCTGAAAAAGATACTGAGAGGACGTACACCCTGAGCAAAAAAGAAGTAGCAAGTATTTCCAACTCACCTGGGTATGATACAAAAAATGCAGGAGAAACAAAAGTTTTGCTCAAGCTCATCTAGACTCTTCCCCCTTTGCAGGCAATTGAGCAAGCTTTTGGAGAAGTTTATCTTCTTCCTCGTTTTTGATTTTTTGAGGGACTAAAGTGACCTTTTTCTTAGGCTTCTTTTGAGCAAGCTCATGCAAGACACCCTCTATTGGTTCATCACCTGCAATATGTTTCAATAAACTTTTTTCAATTTCTGCTTCTGTCCAGCCTGAAGACTCCCAAGAAGCAATACTACGCTTGACTATTTTCGTTCGAGGTGATTGAATTTTTTCTTCTGCAAAGTCGTTAGGCTTGTTTTTTAAAAAAGACTTTGTCACTTGCTTTTTTCTTTGCTCACTGAAAAAAATAGCCTCTTGCTGGTCGGATGCTTTCAATTGCAAAAGGTTCAAATGCCATTTTAAATCCGAAGAAGACACCACCCGAGGAGCACTGGGAGTGACACGTAACAACTTCAGATCCAAAATAGAAAATTCTCCAGGATGCAGTTGAACTTGATACCTAGCGTCCAATCGGTTTTCTAAACAAGCGGTATTTTTCAAAGCAATGAGCTGAGTTGTATCTCGAACGCTCATCAGCACCTTCGCTTGCCGAACCCAAGATTGGGCTTGAGGCGAAACAAGCAGCAAAGATTCAGTGCCTGAAGTATCCACAAAAACTTCACCATGGTAAAGCACGAGCTTATGCTGTTTTTCTGACGCCTGTAATTGAAAGAAAGTATCTACACCCGCATGGATCTTGGCTCCTGAGAGGTGATGGATCCTCACCCAACCTTGCTTAAGAGATACCCAAGAACCACAAGGCAGAAGAATATGTGGTTTGACTTCTTGAGGATGCAAACGACCCCCATCGAGGATCTCAAGATTACCTCCGAAATCTTCCACCCTTCCACAGGAAGTTCCCGACCAAGCTTGAGACAAAAAACAAAAAAATAAAAAGGCTTTTAGAAGCATCATTTTCACTTTCTACTTTTTAAGTTTACCAAAGAAGTTTCTAAGGCATGGGGATACTTTTCAAGAAGAGCATTCAACCAAAATTGACTCTTCCTTTCTCTATGCTGCTTTTTGGCACTCAAGGCTTTCCAAACCATCGCTTGAGTCTGGTAGCTTGAATCGTTATACTTGATCACTTCATCAAAATAAGATTCCGCTAAGACATAATTTTGGACCCGATACCAAGCTATACCGAGCATCATCTGGTATTTTAATTCATGAAATCTTGCATCTTCTGAATGCTTACTTGCTTGAGTTAAAGCCATCGCTGCTTTTTCATCTTCTCGATGATTAAAGTAATAAATACCTAAAGAAAACAGATGATTAGAGTTTAAATCTAAAGAATGTTCATAAGTCATGCTAGGAGGGGTGCTTGCCTCCTCAGAACCCGCTTGCGCTAAAAGCAGCGCCTTATTTTTTTCAGTTTGCTTGTGAGCCCAATCTTCATTTTTTTGAAATTTTAAATTTTCAAGATCTATTTGGAGTTTTTTATTCTCTAATCGAAGAAGTTTATTGCTTTCAGCCATCTCCTGAAAACGATCGGCCCAATGAAAAAGGCGATGGAAGGAGTCCTCCCAGGCAATGCCCCCCCCTGCTTTGAAAAGACCTACGCATGCCCCCATCATCAAAAAAATCGCCATGAACCCTGTTCTTGAGTATTTCATACCAAAAATGCATCGGTATTTTTTTGATCAAGCTTAATCAAAAAATGGTAGCGTGAAGGCATGGAACATTTTGCTCAGATAGTCATGGCTGCTCTCAATGAGGTATTAGAAAAAAATTTTCAAGTCAAGGGATGCACTTCGTTTCACGAGCTCCAATTACCACAAGATCCTCAGTGGGGAGATTTTTCGTTTGCGTGCTTTTCCTTAGCCAAGTCATTTAAAACCCCCCCCTCAGAAATAGCAAGCACGCTTTTTAAGCTCCTTCAAGAAAAGGCACTTCCAGATATCAAGGTCACCCAGATAGGTGCTTACCTGAATTTCACCTTAAGCCATGAAGCCTTATGCCATCAACTCCTTCCGAGCCTTCTTTGCAACCCCAAGGATACCCAAGCAACACGAGGCACATGGATATTGGAATTCAGCTCTCCGAATATCGCTAAACCTTTAAATATTTATCACTTGCGAACGACAGCTTTGGGTGCGGCGTTATACCGTATCGGAAAGGCAAGAGGATATCGGATGATTGCGATCAATCATTTAGGGGATTGGGGAAAGCAATATGGCATGCTTGCTTTGGCATTCAAAAAATACCAAAAAAATCCTTCTGGAATGAAGATGCAAGAGCTAGTAGAACTTTATGTCAAAATCAATCAAGACGCGAAACAAGACCCTGAATTAGAACCGCAAGCTCGGGAAGCTTTTTTACATCTGGAACAAGGAAACCCTGAGATGGTTTCTCTTTGGGAGACTTGTGTTGCGATTTCTTTAGAATCCTTTCAGAAGCAATACCAAGACCTCAATGTCATGTTTGATCACACACGTGGAGAAAGCTACTACCTAAAAGACATTCCAGCCATCCTGAAACTTCTTCGAGAACAAAACCTCCTGGTTCCCAGTGAAGGTGCGTGGGTCGTCCACGTGGAAAATCAAGAAGGGCAACCTCTTCCTCCCTGCCTGCTTCAAAAAGGAGATGGTGCCACCCTTTATGCCACACGCGATCTTGCTGCAGCTTTACAAAGGTACGAAGAGTTTTCGTTTGATCGCATGACCTACATTGTAGGAAGTGAGCAAAGGCTTCATTTTCAACAGCTTTTTTCACTCTTAAAAAAGATGCAACTTCCTTGGGCTTCCCGCTGTGAGCACCTTCCCACAGGACTTTATCGCTTCGAAGACACAAAAATGTCCACCCGCCAGGGAAATTTTGTCACATTAGAAGAAGTCATTAAAATTACCGAACAAAAAGTCATAGATCTGATCCAAGAACGCAAGCACGCGGCTCCTCAAGGAGCTTCAAGCTCTCTGCAAGAGGTCAGTCACGCTATTGCCTTGGGAGCGATCATCTTTCATGATTTGCATACAGATCCGGCACGCAATGTCGATTTTCATTTAGAAAAAATAGTTGATTTTGAAGGACAGACAGGACCCCATCTGCAGTACGCACACACCCGATGCTTAAGTGTCCTTCGCAAAGCAAAAGTACCTACCCAGAAAATAAACCACCTGTCTGAGAAAGAGGAACTTCTCCTTCTGAGAAAACTCGGACAGTTTCCATTTTACTTAGAGCAATGTTTGAAACTTACGAAGGTAAGTCCCCTGTCTCATTACCTCATGGAAATCGTACGCCTTTGGAATCAATTTTACAAAAACTGCAAAATCCTCCATGAAGATCCTCAAATCGTTCACGCACGTTTACTCTTAGTAGAAGCCACTCGTCAAGTGCTAGCAGAAGGACTAGGATACTTAGGCATCCCCTTACCTGAGTGGATGTGATGCTTCTTCTCTCCCATCCTTTCTTATTGAATCATGTAAAATCAGACCACCCTGAAAGTCCTGCACGCTTACAAGCTCTCTTAGAAGCATTAGATCCTCAAATTTTCTACCGCTTAGCAACACGAGAAGAACTGAGACTCATCCATGAATTAAACTACATTGATCGTATTTTATCCTATCAAGATCAAATGAGGGATCTAGATGCAGAGACCTTCTTAAGCAAGGATTCTGTCCACTGCGCTCTTTTAGCCTGTGGTTTAGGAATAGAAATGATTCAAAGGGTTTTAGCTACTAATACCCCCGGTTTTTTAATCACAAGACCTCCGGGACACCACGCTACCCCTTCTGAGGCCATGGGATTTTGTATTTTCAATACTATAGCACTTGCAGCTCAATGGGCTTTGCTTCAAGGACTCAAGCGTATCCTCATTTTAGATTGGGATGTCCACCATGGCAATGGCACTCAGGCTATTTTTTATGATACTCCCGAAGTGCTGTTCATTGATTTGCATCAAGACGGGCTCTACCCTCCGCATTCAGGCACTCCAGAGGAACAAGGATCTGGCCTAGGAAAAGGATACACCCTGAACATTCCCCTTCCCCAACACAGTGGTGACAGCATGTACTTGGACATTTTTGATACCATCGTCCTGCCTCAAGTTCAGAATTTTGCCCCTGAATGCATTTTGGTTTCTGCAGGATTTGACGCCCATGAGTCAGATCCCTTAGGGGCCATGGATCTCACTACCCATGGCTACGAAAAGCTTACGAAAGCCATTCAAGCCCTTGCTCAAAAATACTGCCCAGGAAGATTACTCTACGTTTTAGAAGGCGGGTACAATCCTCAGGCCCTTGCTCAAAATGTCCTAGCCTGTGTAAAAGTCCTAAGTACCTAAGAAGGAGTGGTCTGGGAGGTGGAATGAGGAAGAAGGTCTGATCCGGAAAGAGGGATTAGCAGTGGTCTCGGAGAAGGATGAGGAGCAAGGAGCTGGCCCAGGAAGAGGATGAGAATACACCCTGAACATTCCCCTTCCCCAACACAGTGGTGACAGCATGTACTTGGACATTTTTGATACCATCGTCCTGCCTCAAGTTCAGAATTTTGCCCCTGAATGCATTTTGGTTTCTGCAGGATGCCCATGAGTCAGATCCTTGAGAGGCATAGATCTCAATACCCATGGCTACGAAAAGCTTACGAGAGCCATTCAAGCCCTTGCTCAAAAATACTGCCAAGAATGGGGTTGCATCGCCCTCTGAGACCCGTTAACTGCATCTTACCACTGCTAGAACCATCCTCAATCGATGATTTCCTCGATCACAGCAACGTTATCGGACATTCCTTTGAATCTAAAAGGAATAGCTGATATTTCTGGATTTTGTAGTTTGATTGATTCGTATTGATAAGTTGGAATGAGATCAAAACCTACAAGGTACGCTGCAGAAGTCACCTCATCTTTTATTTCCTCAGGAATTCTGAAAAAAGTATCTCTTAGTTCCTCTGGAATCCTGAAAAAAGTATAATAATAAGAAATACCTTCATGCTGGGTTTCATATAAGTTATTTTCAATGTTTTTAAAAACACTAAGAAAATAATAATGATAATCATTAATTATTTCGACCAAAGTATCAAAACATTTTACTTTAAAAACTAAATTTACATATGATGCTAAAATAATATCCAAGGGCACAATACCCCTAAGATAATCACAAGAATAAATATAGTACTTATTTACTATCTCTAAGAGCTCTAAAGTTGTGATGATCTCATCAGAATTCAGAGCTTTTTTTGAACTTAAAATAATATCTAATAAGATATCGGAATGATTTTTTTTAGAATAAATATCGAAATAATTAAGATAACTAGATATTATAACTCTAAGAGTCTCAGCAGTTTGATCTTTATTCAATAAAGCAACTTTTGATTTTAAAATAAGATTAAATAAAATGGGATAATGTTTTCGTAGAAAATTATCAAAATAGTTATGGTATTCTACTACTAAATTTTCAATAGTCTTAAAATCTTTATATTCAATATTCGATGGTGTTGGTGTTTTTTCTATAATGTCCATCGGAATTGGAAAAGCAGTATATCGAACGTTCATTATGCTGTAATCATAACTTCCTACCGTATCTCTAAGAGGTTTACGATGATATTTGTTGTAATAAAACTCTAAACAGTTATTAAGTTCATCATGTAAGGTTTCATCTATTTTTTTCAAAGAAACATATCTCCACGAAGAAAATAAAACCTCCCACTCATTCGGAATCGGATCTGGATCTGGATCTGAACTCTCCTTCTCATTTGGGCTTGGTTTTGATTTCCAACTTGGATTTGATTTTATATTAAATAAATTTACTTCTTGCTGTTTAGTGCCACAACCCGAAATAACTATAACCAATAATCCAATAATCCAATAATCCAATAATCCAATAATCCAATAATCACCATAAAATACATAAAAAAATTAACAAACCACACCTGATTCTAAATCAATTGTTGCTAGACGTCAACCTTCACTTTATATCAATTTTTTTGAATTATAACTAGATACAGCACAGCAGAATGTACCTCATTGTATAGATAAAGAATGAACAAAATAAGTTTAAATTTTAAATAAGGATCCGAACGTACCATCAATCGTAAAATCGTTGATCCTAAATCCATGAAAACTCAAGATCACTTTTTTGAGCAAAGGTACACCTGAAAAGCAATCTCAATTTCAACGAAAAAGAGGAATTTTGATACATCAAAAAAGTTAACTCCAAAAATGTTAAAACCCGCATTCCGCACCAAAAACATAAAAATCAAAAATTAAAAAAAATTAAATTT
>DAISZI010000277.1:0-2476 GCA_036824885.1 Oligoflexia bacterium | reverse complement strand
TAAAAGAAGCTACAAACACTAAAAACCCTACCCACGTAATGGATCCGATACCCACCACCGCACAAGCAAGCATCTCCAACAATGACTGCACCACCGCAGAAGCAAAAACCGCAAGCACCACCGATCGACATATTTCTCGAGCCATTTCTATCAATCGATACGTTTGTCCAGGAGTAAAAGGAGAGTAACGCTTACAAAACGTCAAGATTTCAAGGCGCTGCAATAAAAAAAAATAAACACTGACCACAATCAAAAGCAAAGAACCCAAGATCCCAGGCAAATGACCTAAAGCTGATCCCAAGATATCGGCTAAACGCCCCCCCAAGCTCTTAATGACATCTTGCAATAATTCAGAGATGCCAGTCACATCTAAAGGAACTTGATGGCTCAACCAAACCATGCCACGGTATAATCGAGAGCTTTCGGAGAAAATGATCCTTTCTTCAGAAGAAAGACTTGCTACATTCTTCCAAGACTCCATTTCCTTCAAACCCATCTTAGCTGCGAAAAAAAGCGCCACTAAAACAGGAATGATCAGAACCATGGTCATGCCAAAAGTCAGGATGAAAGAACTCAACCTAGGAGAAAATTTCTTTCTTTGAAAAAAATCCATCCAGGGAGCAAACAAAACAGCAAGAACGGCACCCATAGCAATGGGAAGCGCCAAAGGATAAATGGTATAGAGGAAGAAAAGAACCCATGAAAGCATCAGAAGCTGCTTCATTTGAGACTTCCACCAAGATGCCGTCATCTCAAACCCCTAGGGTACTATACAGCAAGTTTTTGCTTAGAATCAGACTGGTAGAAACGCTTTAAAGGCCGAACCACAAAACCAGAACGGATACAACGGGTGCAAACCCTCACTGTACGCACAGTTCCCGAAACAACAGCCTTCATACGCTTTAAATTAGGCAACCAACGGGTTCGAGTTTTGATATTGGAATGCGAAACAAGATTTCCTGTGGTAGGTCCCTTCGCGCAATAATCACAAAAACGTGCCATAAAAAAACCTCATGCATCCAAAAAAAAACATCTTATCACCAAACTCTGGCCATCCTAGTAAAAACCATTCGCTTTTGCAAGAAAGAAAAGGCATTCTTGGTTTTCCCCTATGGCCCATCTAAACCGCTTGAGAAACTGGATTCCTTCCCTCCTAGCAGGGTCAATCGCTGCACTTCTCTTGGCCTACCTCTCAGCAGGAGAAATTTACAACTACCATGACACAATCACAGAACACTCCCTAGAAGACACGGACCTCATCGTTTGCCTAGCAGGAGGACGTGGCCGCATCACGGCAGCTTTTGAACTCTGGAATCGCTACTGGGAACGCCACCAAGCAACACAAGGCCCCCTCCCCATGCTTTATTTTGCAGGCATGGGAAAAAAAATCAGCTGGAATTCTCTCACCAAACAAACCCCCAAAGAAATCCTCTCTCACATCACTCCCTCCTCACTCATGATCGAAAGAGAAAGCTTCAACACTAAGACCAATGCACTTTATCTGATAGAGGCACTCAAAAACCACCCCTGGAACAAAATGATACTCATCACTTCCAGCTACCATATGAGAAGAGCTCAGATCATCTTTGAGCAAACCTTTCGCAATCAAGGCCATTTCGTAGCAATAGGTACCTACTCGGTTTACCAAGAACCCTTCACACACTCCGATTGGAAAAAAAGCCTCCTAGGAGTCAAAGTGACCCTTTCTGAGTACTTAAAATGGGTATACTACAAAAACTTCTCATCATGAGACTACTAGGAATAAAGTAGATAAAGATCCTGAAACGAGGTCACACTGTTGTCGTAGGCAGTAGCTATTTTCTCAAGCAATATTGTTAACAAAAGCAACCATCGAATCAAAAATCTCATAAAGTCTTGAAGAGACTTGAAAGTACCCCACATGTAGCAACCAAGACATAGGTCATCGCAATTTCTTCATTGATTTGTAATCATTCGTACGAAACAAGTACAATTCCCTCATTCCAAGTTATATGAGATCAGACACAATGCAATAACCGAATTTTTGAATGAATCGCGAGTTTTCTGAATAGTTTAGCTATTATCTTGAGAGTGACGAGTTTTAGTGTGCTGCGTTACAGATTTAAACTAAAGTAATTTTTATACAGATGCTTGATATCGATTAATTAGCAACTATAGTCATTTTCGAAGCAAAAATCCATTAATGAAATTTAACTACAAATCGCCAACAGCTATTTTGCCATTTTTTTCTTCTCTTCTGATACACTTTAACTATCGTTCTACAGATAGAAATAATTTCATTTTTTGTAAGACAGAAAGAAGGAACACACAATGGCTCTTTGGACAGCTTGGTTAGCAGCAGTTACGCAATGAAGAAATGCTTCGTCCAATCGAAGAAATTTTATGTGGTTTGTAGTCGTTTTGGCTGGCATGAGTATACGCAGAGATTTGCTTGGGGTCACAAGCATTGTTCGTGTTTTAGGTCTCAATGAAAATT
>DAISZI010000030.1:0-10574 GCA_036824885.1 Oligoflexia bacterium | reverse complement strand
TAAATGCTCAAAACCATAATAAAAAAAGAGCATTTTTTTAAAAAAAAATAATTTGCAAATTTAGTAAGAACCAAATCCTAAGCACTTGTCAACTAAACCCTCAAAGAATCAATCAGGAAACTTTATGAGCACCCATACAAGAAGGAAATATTATGATTTTTTAATATTAATCGAGAGAAAAACTCCCTCAGTAGAACTTAAATCAAGATAGAAGATCAACAAAAATAATGCTTTAAGAAATGACTCGAAAAATCACTCTAATTTAGACGCTATTTGCTAGATTCATTCACCACAGAATAAAATCTACCCTTTTATTGGTTTTATATCATTTCTCTCGTCTTCATTTCCCTATCCATTGCTCTGAGCTTTGGCCAACAGCTCCATGAAATTAACCGCTTACTGACTCTTCAGGTCTTTGTTAGGGTAAAATGACAACTTCCGAAGTTCAGGTTCCCAGAGACCTGAAAGAACGATGAAAACAAATGACACTCTTCGAAAAATCCTTTTTAGATAAATTCACTAAAGAGAAACCTTGTCAAAAAAGCCTCTATATCAAAGAATTCAACAAAAATAATGTATTTTCAAAACTGCCCCTCTTGTCAAGAAAGCTAATCGCAGTACCTGGTATGAGCTTTAAAGCCCTATATCGACCCAGGTAAAAAAAAAGACTCACCTCTACAAGGATAATCCCTTGGAATCGATGCACCAGACCCCATCAGTCAAAACAAACTTCAACAGATGTAATACAAAGGCATCAAACTAGCAAACTCTGGCGCATAACGATCAGCAAGACTGCTACAAAGAACCACGAGCCACAGCTTCCAGCATGTACTTAGCAGACTCCATCAAATCCGCATCAGAAAACATTGTCATCGGAATCATCTGAGGGTAGTCAGGACGCTTCTTCCCAGGAGCTTTAGCCCACTGAACAATTCCCTGAGGATTGCCAGCGTAAATTTGAGCGATTTCTGTTAACGGAGGACCTACCATGCGCTGATTAAGACCATGGCAAGCACCACAGGTCCTAAAAACTACCTTTCCACGACTTTCTACCGCTTTGGAGTTAAGACCCAAAGCTGCCTGTTTTTTAGCTTCTTCTACCGCAAGCGCATATTTTTCGGCTCTTGCCTTCATCGCCTGATTATGACTGTGAAGAGCAGACTCCCGATAAAAATGCCTGCCTGTCGCCATAAAAACCACCGTTGCACTTAAAAAAGAGACAATCGAAACATACTTTCTCCAGGAAAAAGGACCTTGAACTTGCCTCCAAAGCAAAACAAGAGCAGGGATCGCTAAAAAAGCACCTGAAAAAATCATCAAAAGTAACTTCCAACTGATACCCTGACTCGGAAGTGTCATCAGTAAAAGTGGACCTACTACGAACTGAGCGCCTGAAGCACACAAACAGATCGAATAAAATTCACGACGCAGGGATTCGCAATCACTTCCTAAAGCTTTCTTAAGCGCTCCATTTTCACGAGAAATCCAGCCTACTAAAAAAAGCGCGGTGACCGCAACTGATGCCAAAATAAAATGAAAGTACCTAGGAAAAACATTCGGAAGCGCCAAAGCTGAAAAGAAACCATGCACTTCGTTCCAACGCTCAGGAAAGAGCATCAAATTAATATTAGCTAAGAAAATCAAAGGAATTGATAAAAATAACAAAACCGCAGCCAAAATAATAGAAAGACGAATTCCCCTATGGGCAGCAAGTCGATCCCAAGTGTACTGGTGCAAATAGGTCAGTAAAAATGCAAGGGTCACCAAGGGTACAATCATGATCCAAGCAGTGCCCGTCAAGGCATTTGCTGAATAAAACCAAACCGTGTAAAGCACATTAATCAACAAAAGAGGAGCCACCCCCATCACGACTGCAAGGCTTTTATTCACGGTAACAGTCTTGGCAATCTCAAAAGCAACTCGGTCAAATTTTGATTGCTTGCGACCTCGCCACTCATAAAAAAGCGTCAGTATGCTCCCACCCACCATCAAATTGACAAAGAGAATGTGAACAAGAAAGGAGAATACAACCAACACCTTCATTAAGAGTTCAGAAGCAGGAAATGGCAAAGGAATATCATGCGGGGTCATCACTGTCCTAATCCTATCGTTTGTACGCCTTCTAAGAAGTCGTCTTGAGTTTGAAGAGAAGTGAGGTACTTAGCCAAGGCTTTACGTTCCTCATCACTGCCAGGAAATGGAGGCATAAAAGTACGAGCTAAATGACTCGAAGAAATATACGAAGCAACGGTTTCTTCACTCCAAGGCTGATCTCCATACATATTCTGAAGCTTGGCCTTGATACCATTGATACCATTCACTGTATGACAACGGGTACAAGTCAAAGCAAAAACCTGCTTACCCGCTTTTAGTTCATTCTCAGGAGTAATTTCACGTATAGGCGTAAACGCTGCGTGCTTCAAGACACCATCTCTTTGCAATAAAGGATAATCATCTTTCCTGAATCCATTCGCATAAAGATAACCCGCAATCACATAGGGCTTACGAATAAACTCGCGCACCCGTTCAAACTGCCCCAAAAGCGCAGCCAAAATGAGAATCGGAATCACCATAGCTCCCCTGGGGAGCAACCGTGGCGTAAAAGCACCCAATCCAGCAAAAAGGGCAACCAAGGCCACAGCACCCACCGTGACTCGAGATACAGCCTGATACCAGGATTCAAATTCTTGTGTTACTAAAGCTGTACTTACATGAGCCACCATAGAAGGAGGAATCGCCTTCCAATACAAAAAACAGCCCAGAATCAAAAACGGAGACCAAGCTAACATCCAACGGGAAACAAAAGAAACCGTAGCCTCACGAATCGCCGTTCCAGGACGCTCAAAAGAAAGCACCACCCAAACAGCAGCTCCTGCCATCACCATAGCAAGAGGAGTCCGAAAGGCAAGCTGAGGCAAGTAAATAGGATTCAAAAGGGCACTGAATAATGATTTATCCGTCAGCCAGTTCCCCGTATCCATCATGAAACCTAAAATAGCCACAATCACAGCCATCGTGATCCAAGATGCAAAAGCCAAGATAAAGCCAAATCGCACGTGACGAGATTTCTTCTCTCCCTTCCATTGATCCCAAGTCAAGTAGTAAGCAAGAATGAGGCAAACTTCCGTGACAAAGACAATCCACTCAGTAAACCAAGCCCAGAAGAAAACTCGAATCAAACTCGAAATAGCCGTCGGATTCACCAAGGAAGCGGAAAGCCAAATGCCAACTCCGGTCAATGCACCTATAGAAGTAGTAATGAGGAAAAAAACAAAAAGCGTACGTTTGGCAACCCTATCCCATTCAGGATCTGCCTTACGGTACCCCCACCACTCCATCATGGCAATCAAGAGCATTCCGCCCACTGCAAGCGGATGATTGATCATCGTATGCAATACAGCAATCCCCGCTATCAGCATGCGATTTCCTAAAAAATCGAGATGAAAAATTGGAAAATCCATAAATATCCATTCAATCAAATTGTTTCAAAAAAAACTATAGCAACCTTTCTGGCGCTTCTCAGAAAAACACATCATCCCACACAAAACTGTGACTGTCTTTAAAAAAAAAGTAATGTCAAGCAAAAGTCAATGCTTCCCTAAAAATGTACTTCTCTACTTGAATCAATGATCAGCTTATTCGATGATAACAATTGATCAATTCCGATTCTAAAAACTTTTTATCGAAAAAAAACCCAATCACTCCCATTTGAGAAAAGACATATGCCTGAAGCTTCTTGGCAAAACAAAAGAATGACACCTTATTCAATCTATTAGATCGATCATGGAAATCCGATGAGAATTCACATCACCAAAAAAGAACCTCTCGCTGCAAGTGCTAAGCGTATGTCAAAAAAGAGACGATAGTCAAACTTGAATCAGATCATGATTTTTTCAATGAGACAAATTGCACAGTAGATGGCTTGCTATAAAAAAATCAAGTAAAAATATTTATTAAAATATAAGCGACGCTTAATGGAAAAATCCTCTGATCGATTCGAATTTGAGTGACTTAAGATCCCCAACAGAAAACCCTTGAACCCATTTACTAAAAAAAGGCAGGAGCACGCGCCCAAAAAAAGAATCTGAATCAGTATTTACACCCAAAAGCATGAGACTCTAAAGTATGAGGAGGACTTAACTGTCGCGAGGTGATCAGCTTGATGATTTCCGAAGCGGTCTCTTCTAATGCCTTGCCTGTTACATTAAATACAAACCATTTGCGATTTTTTCTAAAAATTTCATTAGCATACTCAATTTCTTGATTCACTTTTTGCAAATCTGCATACTCACCACCTTGCACCTGCCCTAAACGCTTCAGTCGCGCTCGACGAATCATCGATAACTCCTGAGGATTAATCGTTAATCCAATCACTCGCCTAGGATCTACTTGATAAATCTCTTGAGGCACTTGAAATCCTGCAATCAAAGGAATATTAGCAACACGCCAACCTTGATGAGAAAGATACATAGATAAAGGAGTCTTAGACGTCCTTGAAATTCCCAAAAGCACCAGATGCGCTTTATCCAGACCTGCCAGTTCTCGTCCATCATCATGAGCAATCGTATACTCCATCGCATCAATTCTATGAAAATAACGCTCATTCACATCGTGTAAAAGACCCGCCACAAAAGAAGGCTGGTATCCAAAATAGTTTCCAAGACCTAACAATAAAGGTCCAAGTAAATCGATATAAGGAATAGACCTTGACCTTGCTTCATTCACTAAAAAAGTTCTCAACGGCGTAGATGCAATGGTATAGACTAAAAGTGAGTGATGGCTGCAAGCATCATCACAAATGGCCTGAATTTGAGACTCATTTCTAACACTTTTATGCCTTATAAAATGTACTTTCTGATGACTAAATTGCACCATAGCTGCTTGAACCATCTGCGCAGCAGTCTCACCCGTTCCATCAGAAAGAATAATAATTCTGCGTTTTACGAGAGTATCTGACATTTAAAATCTTTCGGATTCGCACAATTGCTGTCTCACTTCTGCAAAAGTCTGATTGACCGTTAACCCCTTCATACAAGGGTAATAATGACAAAAGCTTCCTAAACAACGAAAATCCTGTCCACAATAAACTTCAGGCACCAGAATACTCACATTTTTTTCATCATCAAGGTACGGACCCCAACGAATAGCACTTTGTATTCTAATAGGGGAATAAAAAGTCACTACGGGACGACCTAATGCTACTGCAAGATGCAACGGCCCTGAACTTGGAGCAACCACCAGATCAGAAAAACTAAAAAGACCTCCTAAAAAATCAATAGGATTATCTCCGTAATAAAACATAGGATCAACAGAAACCGTATTTTCTTTTTTGAAAGCCTCTATTCTACTTTTTATCCTATCCAAAATCAAAGCATCACGAGGTCCTCCGGACAAAAGAAGCTGCCTTTGATCCTTCAAAAGCTCAATGACAAGATCCTCATAATGCGAGTAAGGCCAATTCAATGCTTCTGATTGCATCCCAGGATGAATCACAATCAGCTTCTTCTCAGGACTCCACCCTTTTTTCTGAAGCCAAATTCTAGCTTTTTGACGCACTGCTCTTGAAATAGACACCTGAGTCGAAATGCTTCGACTTCCTACACGAATTTGCAATCTCCTGAGAAGCTGAAGATTGTAATCAGTCTCGTGCATTTCCACATGATCTCTTCTTTGTCTAACGCCTAAATTATAAAATAAAAAAGAATGAAGCTTACTCCATGGACCTATGCGAGATGGAACACGTGCAAAAAATAACGCAGCCGCAATTTTCCAATGCGATTGCAAGACAACAGCAATATGAAACTGCTCTTTCTGAATTTCTTTCAAAAGCTTAAAAAAGCCCCTGATACCAGCATGCCTTCCGTTAGGATCAAAGACCATACAACGATCAACAGGCAAAAGACCGTTGACCAAAGGAACGACCATTTCTTGAACCAAAACAGTAAGATGTGCTTTTGAATAATTTTTTTTAATGGCATTAAAAATAGGTGTTGATAAAATCACATCCCCAATGCGATCAGCCCGAACAACTAAAATCCTGAAACGCTTAGTATTCATTTGAGAAAGTCGATTTTTAAACCTAAAAATAGACATCATAATTTTAATATTTTTCTTATGCGATGCTCCATCATCTCAACTACTTCATCTAAACTCAACGTGCTCGTATCAATTTCAATCGCATCAGAAGCTTGCTTTAAAGGAGCTAGAGCACGATTGAAATCTCCTTCATCTCGAGATAAAATCTGCGCCTTTATTTTTTCAAAAGAAGGCAATTCTAACCCGGAAGCTTCTAATTCTAAAAGCCTTCTTTTTGCTCTTTCTTCAAGATTTGCCGTTAAAAAAAATTTAACATCAGCATGAGGAAAGACAACCGTGCCAATATCACGACCCTCCAAAATAACCCTACCTCGAAATCCCAAACTACGCTGCAACTCCAAAAGCGCAGAACGCACCTGCGCAATAGCAGCCACCTGAGAAGACATAGCACTCACTTCCGAAGTACGAATTCTATCTGTCAAATCTTCTCCATCTGCAAAGATCCGATAAACCGCACCGGCAACACTTTGTACCTCAAAATGCACCGACTCCACGACTTCACAAGCACTCTTGATCACATGATCCCTAGAAGGATCCCGTTTTAAAGTCAAAAAGGCAACCGCACGGTACAAAGCCCCTGTATCAATATGCACAAATCCTAATCTCTGAGCAAGCCTATGCGTTACCGAACTCTTCCCTGTTCCCGCAGGACCATCAATCGCAACTACCGGACCTTCTTTCAAAAAACTCACCATATAAAACACCCCAACTTTTGACACCCAAAACGTTCATTCTACCACATCAGAAGTCCAGGTCCTCCCCCTGTTGCTCCCCGTACAAAAAAATCTTTTAGATCAATTAAATAGAACGCTGAGAAGGATAAAAACGGTACTCAGGGATCTTATGTCGAATCGCTTGATAATACATCTTCGTTTGCTCCGGATGAAATGAAATTCGTTTCAAAAGAGAATCCATTTTTCCAGGACCGATATTGTAAGCTCCCAAAATATACTGAGGAACTCCTCTGTACCTATCGGTCAGCCAAGCAAGGTAAGTCATACCAAAAACTACGTTCAAAAAAGGATCTTTTAAAAGCTTCACAGAAAAAGATTCTCCTTGAAAGTAAGCTTTTAAGAATTGCTTTCTTTCTCTTGCATGCAATCCATTCGGTAAAATTAAGTAACGAGCTACAAAATAAGCTGTTTCTGGAATCATTTGCATCAAACCAACAGCACGCGCAGATGAAATGGCATCTGAGCAAAATCGACTCTCTACGTCAATTAAAGCAAGAAGAAAAGCCGGATCAAACCGATAAAAGCGACAAAGCTGCATCACATAACGAGAAAATCGCTCTAAATCAGAAACAGGTAGCTTCAACCGATCTTGAAACACACGCTGCATCTGATACGAGTTGAGCACCTGATCTATGTCTAAGGTAGGAGAATGCGCAAGTACCATGCTAAAATCATCAGTAGGATCAACTTTAGGTAAATCAGAAATATAAATAGATAAACTTACCAACAAACTAAGAAAGAAAAAGGTGCCTGTTTTCAAAAAAAAAGACCTCAGAAAGTGCATGGCACCTTATACTTGATTTTTTTACGCTTTGCAAGAAATCCTGAAATATCAGACCCTTAAAAGAACCTCCATGAAATAAGCATCCTCTCCATCCCGATACATCCCCTTGCGGATACCGAGCGTAACAAAACCTAAATTCTGATAGAGAAAAAGAGCTGGAATATTGGACTTTCTCACCTCAAGCGTAAGCTTCTCTAAATTGCTTTGAAAAGCAATCCACATTCCCCTCCTAATCAACCATTTTGCTATGCTCAATCCACGATAATCGCTGTCTACCACTAAATTAATCATCTGGCATTCATCGTACATCATCCAAAAAACAGCGTAGCCTACCACGATTGATGTGGATTTTTTTTCAACCACCAAAAAATGACTATGTGGCTGTACAAGCTCTGACTCGAATTGTTTTTGAGTCCAAGGCCATGGACAAACACCCGTTTCAAGCTGAAGGACACGAGCAAGATCCTTTTCTTCAGCAGGTCTTAAGTGAAAAGCAGACGCCATCCCTGCACCCTAACGGAAAATGAACTGATATTCAAATTTTTTTGCATGAGAATGAATCTCTCCCGCACAAAGATCAATATCTATTTTCTTCGAATAATTAGCAATCCCTAAATCTTGGTAATCTTCATTTTCAAGTGCATCTATCTCTTCTACAAAAGGATGGGCAACACGAAGCGTACGACTCCACTCCCCAGTCATTCTCCATCCTGACAATTCAGACTTCGTATTCACCATTTCTGCATAGCAATCAGGTGGACGAACAGGATCAGCAATGAGGTGCTTTTCTCTCCGTTCTGCTTCAGTCATCAGCGGAAGCTTAGGAAAGAAAACTCGATAAGCATCTACAATAGATACCTCACGGTAAGTTTGAGGATGCTCTTTTTTCCAAAAAAAAGTTTTTTGCGTCGGAAGAGGAAGGATCCAATCTCGCATTCCATCCACTGGCCTAGCAAACCAAAAAAATGTACATTTTTCATGAGCCTCTAAGGAAACACGATACCAACCATTTTTCTTGACAACAAGATTTTTTATTTTTTTATTTTCATCCTCAACATACAGAGCATCAGCTGTAAACTTTGCTTTCAAAAAAAATGTTTTATTAATAGGTCCTTGGGGTCGATCATGCGCTGATCTCACATAATCAGAAGTTACAAACTGCGTTTCAAGTGTTAAGGTTTTATTTTTTCGAGGAACCCGAATCCAAAGAGAAACTGCATAATGCGCTGGATTCTCAATCTCCTCCTGATAAACTAAAATTTTCCTACTTTCATCTTCGATGCAATCATAAATACTCTGACGAAAATTAATATTTTTTTTAGTGTTTATAATTTCTGCAAGTGGCGGAATAGCGTGAAAGCGAATTTTCATTAAAAAAATAGGGCAAGACAACGCTACTACTTCTAAGCTCAACTGATGAATATCTTCAGCATGAAGCTTGCTCTTTAAAAGCAAAGAATTTTTTGCATTTACTTGTATTATTTTTTCGAAAAAAAAATCTAAAGAGATGATCCATCTTTTGTTTTCTGCTTCATGAAAAGCCTCTTGATCAGCAAAAGAAAGCAGGGCATGCTCAACTCCTTTCTGATCTAACCTAAAAGTTTCATGCTTATAACGAATAGAAACGAATGGAAAATCTAATATATTCTCATGAAAGACAAAGAAAAAATACTTTCTACTTTCAGACTTAGTTCTTTTTGAATCATAAAGATAAATCTTGTCGTGAATTAAAATTTGACTTTCTGAAACTGTATATCTTATCGTAGAGCACGGCTCTAACGATAAAGAAGCGTTTAAAAAACCCATTTTTAATATTTCAATATCTATAGAATCGTAATCAGCTTGCATTAATTGAAATTCCATCTTTTTAATGATGGAAGATGAACTTTCTTCATGAATATAAGCGTCTTCTTCAAAAGCACCACTTCTGTTTTTTTGATCAAGATCAGAGTTTGGATGAAAAGCTTTAGGATTTCTTACTGAACAATGAATCAAAAAAATAGAAAAACTAATAAGAAAATAAATTTTCATAAAAATCCTTCAAGGATATTGAACTTGAAAAAGTAAAGTTACTTTCTCAGAATGTTGATTGAGAAAAAAATACAAAATAAAAGTATACTGATAAGATGAATGCAAAATGCGTGTTTTCGTTATTTCAGAAAAATCAACAATCCATTTTTTTTCATCAAACTTAGCATGCCAATAAGACTCATCTAAATCGTTCCACTGCACTTGTAAATTTGTTATTTCAAAATCAGAATTTTTACTTGAAAAGACAAATAAGAGCCTCTCTTGTTTGATAAAAAAAAATAAAGGATCTAAAACATGAATAGAATTTTCAAAAATAACGCTTTTGTAAGGATGGTTTTTTTGACTTTTTGTTTGTTTGTTCGAAGTGACAATCTTCAGATCTATTGCATCGATTAAACACTCTTCTTTGATGGGAGAAAGATCCATCTTCTTTTGTAATGGGATAGCAGGACCACACGCCCCTAAAAGTATCAAAATGACCACAGAAACCTTTTTTTTGAACACAAAAAGAACAAGGCAAGTACTATGCCAAAATAAAAAAAAATTAAAATTTTTAATTTAAGAAAAAAGAAGCAT
Source organism: Oligoflexia bacterium (assembly GCA_036824885.1). Lineage (GTDB taxonomy): Bacteria > Bdellovibrionota > UBA1018 > UBA1018 > UBA1018 > DAISZI01. The sequence continues at coordinate 353 of DAISZI010000030.1, read as the reverse complement.
TTTCAAGAGTTAGCGGTAGAGATTTTGAGAAATCTCAAGATTCGATTTTTTTTCAAACAACATGTCTCAAAAGCACTCAATGACCTGCCTGAGAATAAAGATTCGAGTTTTTAAATGGTACCAAAACCTGAGCTATTTTAGATTTATTTCTCCCCATGCATTTAAAATAGGCTAGAAATGGCTGATAAATCTGGTTACTCTCGAAGCAGCGCCTCAGGGCTCACCCTAGAGTAACCCATAAAGCTTCTTACCCGCATTCCGCACCAAAATATAAAAATATTTCGAATTAGCAAAAAAATAGTACAGGAAAGAACACTCCCCCTACCAAGTTAAAATTTGGAGCTTGAGAGGGT
>DAISZI010000276.1:0-2503 GCA_036824885.1 Oligoflexia bacterium | reverse complement strand
AAAGAGAAATTTTCCAGATCCTCGCACTGAACGTTTTTTGCTTGCTCTCGAATTTTACTGTTATTATTTAAGATTTCTCGATACCGAGCAACACGAAGCCCACTTTCGTGCACCATTCCCCGATCAAGGTACCTTCCCTTCCAGGAGGGATCAACTGAGATATTTCTAGCCAGTTCTTCTGTATAAAAAGTCAAAGACTCTTCTGCTAGTCTCCTAGCACTATCCTCATTACGTGAAAAGCGTGGATACTCGTTAAAGTATACATCGATCATCTTGGATTTGACAAAAAACTCCAGGTGTGACCCCAGGGCTTGGTTTCCCAAATCTGAGGTATCTCGATAAGGAAAAATATAGTACGAAGAATCTCGGGCAACTTGTGGATCTAGAAAATCTTCACTCTGCACATTTTTCGTAGTCTGAATACCACCTAACTCAGCAAGAATATTATCATAGACAAAAGCGACTTTAGAAGAAGTTTTCTGCTCATATAAATCCCTTAAGGACTTTAAAAATGAAAAGCTAACCATCTTTTCTTTTAAAACGTTACGCCTTTCGACAAAGGGAAACACTCTTTGATTCGAGCCATCCAAGATAGATGCATGGAATTTCACTCCACGAGTGCTATTGTAAACTCGAAATTGATACCTACTGTCGCTCTCTTTCATCACCTCATAAATCACAACAGCATCCGTCGCCCCCCCTACGAAATAAAACAAGTCATTGATCTTAAGCTTATTTACTTCGACTAAAAATGCTTCTCTAAATGCAGATAAAGAATGTAAAAAAGAGGACGTCAATGTTAAAGCGACATGACCACGATCACTGATTTTCTTAAGCTCACTCTTATCCATGTCTTTCAAAGGAGCTGCACGATCCTCTTCACTAGGATGATAAAAATCTTTTGAGATGCTAGCGCAAGGATAGGCTTGCTCATCAGAAACGATATAATCATTATTATCTATTTGTTCACGCAATTGGTCAATGATCGCAAGTCTACTCCTAAGTAAAAATTCAGTCCTATTCTGCCTAATATCCTCTAATCCGGATTCATGTCCAAAAACATCACCTAGTACCTCAAGTAAATTTCGATCAGAATAATACAGAAGAAGATTGAAAGAATCCGCAGATTTCAGAATACGCATGAAATCTCTGATACGACAAAAAGACAATTTTTCTTGAATCTCCTGATAATTTCTTCCTAAGTTTGTGAGAAGAGGTTCTAAATGCTCGTAAGTTTGTTTCTCAGGTTGAGATAAGATCGTATTAATCTCTTGAAAGTTTGTCTGAATCGCCTCTTGTAATTGATAGACTTCCTTGTTTTGCACCTTCGTCCAACACGATTTTTGCGATGCTCTCAGAGTATTGAGGATTTTCTGAGTTCCCCGAGTATCGTCACCCCACTCATGAAGATAAGATTGGTAACATTGCCTCGCATTTCTCAGATAAGTGCTTGAATTGACCGATTGCTTTCTTGCAACTGTTTCAGGTCTACCCATAGTCCTCGCGGGTAAACTTTCTAAGGGCGGCAACGCAGCCACATTCACTCCAAAAAGAGGAACTACTTCTTGATTCCATTGTTTGCCTCGAAGGTTGTCTTTAAACTCATCAGGAAAAAACGAATGCTCAGGAGAAGGCCCATGATCCGGAAGCACTTGAGAACGTAAAGTAGAAGATACTGTATGCTCATACGAGCACCCTGAAAGCAAAAGTACGCAATAAAAGCCCAAATACGACCATACTTTTTTTCTATTCATCTATTTCTCTCAACTGCACCCTTTGATTTTTCAGAAAATGCGACTTCAAAACTCAATATCCTTTTGTCTCTTCATTTAAAAAGGAAGCCTATGAAACGTAAAATATTCAAAGAACTACGGATTTCAAAAAACCGTTTTATTTCTTCTATGCTGAAAATCATAAAAATTGATCGATTACCAATAAAAACACAATCCCAAGTTTATGACCAAGCGAATCCTACACTTGAGACTCACCCATCTCATTCCTCAATGAAAAGCTCTCCATAAGCTTTTTATTATCTTAAATTATAAAACTTGTTAAATTTACTTTTGCAGTCAAACTGCTTCTTTCCCTGATTTTGATCCATGAATAAAAGGTATTCTATTCTAGTATTAATTTTTTTTCCATGAATTTTTTCATGAAAAAACTTTTTAAGTTTAAATTTTTTAATATTTATAGAAAAAATTTCACGAAAGGAATTTTTTTGAGTGAGCAATCGCCAAGCACCTCGGGTGCATTTTTGAAACTGATAAAATAGAACTCTTGAGAATAGCAATTTTCAAAATTTTTCGTCAAAGTGAAGAACGAAGTGGTCAGAAAGCCAAGCTCAATCACCTTTTAGGAAGGGCAACTGAACTTTCCGGTAAAGTTACCTAAACCCCCTGTTACCATAGCAGAAGACCCCACGCGTTATACCCTTTCTACACCAGGAGATCCTGAACTTCAGCACCCCTCAGCGCTTACGTTGGTCTTTTCTGCCGTCCTCAAG
>DAISZI010000275.1:0-2509 GCA_036824885.1 Oligoflexia bacterium | reverse complement strand
CGTTGAGAAAGTCGCCCTTGCGGCTCGACGACGGCAGGAACGCATGCATGAGGTGGAGGATTATGGTGATTTTAAAACGAAGCTTGAGAAGGTGGGAGGGTTTTTTATCGCACCTTGGTGCCAAAAGTCATCCTGCGAAGCTTGTGTGAAGGAGGAGACGAAAGCCACCATTCGTTGTTTGCCGTGGGGAGAGGATTTGCAGCCTCAAAGGGATCAAAGGGCTTGTCTTTTTTGTCGAGATGCCTCTTCGAGTGTCCGGGCAATTTTCGCAAAAAATTACTGATGTTAGATTTAGAAAATCCTCACAGTATTTTAGCGGCATTGAAGCTGAGACCTCAGGATATTTTGAGTTTACGAGTTGCTCAGGGTAAGAAATTCTCTGGTATTTGGCAAGAGATTTTGGATCTCGCTCAGAAGCATTACATTCGGATCATCGAAGATCGAGAATTGTCTGGCATGCAAGCGCGCGTGCGAGCTCGGGCTCCGGTGATGACTTCTGAACTTTTTTCCTCGGTGAAGACGTGGCAGTCTCAGCAGGTTTGGCTTGCTTTGGAGGAGCTGCAAGATCCTCAAAATGTAGGTGCTATTTTTAGAACAGCTGCTTTTTTCGGGATCCAGGGAGTGATTTTAACTCAGCAGCGATCATCTCCATTGACTTCCACGGTTTATGATGTGGCTTCAGGGGCTTTGGAGATGGTTCCTTTTGCGATGCAAACTAATTTGAAGCAGGCATTTGAAATTGCTCAAGAAGCAGGGGTTTGGGTTTTGGGTACTTCCGAGCATGCCTCGGGACGGTTGGATCAGGTGCCTAAGGATCGTCCTTGGTTAGTGGTACTGGGGAACGAAGAAAAAGGTATCAAGCCTTTAACGGCTCGACATTGTGATCTTCTATGTCGAATTCCTGCGAAAGGGAATCTGAGCTCTTTGAATGTCTCGGTAGCTTCTGGGATTATCTTATGCGCTTTGACGGTTTGAGGATTTTTATGCTTGACGCGCCTTCGTTTATTCGTTATTTAAAATAGATTCAACTAGTTGTGTCTTTTAAGAAGAAGAGTTTTTTTTTGACAGTGGTAAGGTTTTGAAGAAGTGTGCTGGAGTAGCTCAGTTGGTAGAGCAGCGGTTTTGTAAACCGCAGGTCGTGGGTTCGAGTCCCTTCTCCAGCTCCATGGTTGAAATTTTTGAGGAGAGATTCCCGAGCGGCCAAAGGGACCAGACTGTAAATCTGGCGGCGTACGCCTTCGAAGGTTCGAATCCTTCTCTCTCCACCAGTGTCTTGCGGGTTAAGCGTGTGATTTTAGATAAAAGATGTGCGGGAGTAGCTCAGTTGGCTAGAGCATCAGCCTTCCAAGCTGAGGGTCGCGGGTTCGAGTCCCGTCTCCCGCTCCAAATTTGCATGCTCTTGTAGCTCAGATGGCCAGAGCACTCCCTTGGTAAGGGAGAGGTCACGGGTTCGAGTCCCGTCAAGAGCTCCATGCTATTTTTGGGGTGGTTCTTGATTCCTGTCAGATGGATGAGCAATATCAAAGTTCGGGTAGGCTTTACGATTGCTTGTCTATCGATAGGATTCTTTTGGTTGAGGGCTCATCCTTTTTTTCTAAAAAATCTTTTTGAAAAGAGTTTTCATCTTCCTAAAAAAGTGCTTTTAGTGGCTTTCTTGTTTTCGGTGGCTCAGCTCTTTGCTCAGGGTCTGCGATTTTGGTTTGCGCTGCCTGCCTCTATTTCTTGGTCTGGGAGTTTTAAAATCTATGTCTTGGGTCAAGCGTTGAATGCTTTTTTGCCTGCTAGGATGGGAGACGGCTTCAAGGTCCTTGCTTTGGAGAAGCAGAAAAAAGGATTTTTGGGAAGCGCAAAAAGTGTTTTTGTTGTAGATAAGTTTTCTGATTTGTTGGCTTTTGGGTTGCTTTTGGGAAGCACGCTACTTTATGGGGTGCAGCGGCTTTTGGATCAAAAGCTGAGATGGAAATTGTATGGTTTTTTGGGGGTTCTTGGGTTGCTCGGAGTCTATTCTTGGGGCAGCGGTTGGCTGAGGAGGTTCTTGGAGGGAGGTTCCAGAAATTTCAAGCTGAGCTTGAGTTTTGCCCTTCTTGAGTGGTCTTTGGAGTGTTTGGGAATCTTGAGTTTGTGTTCAGTGCTTTCGCCATCGCTTGCTTTTCATGAGGCTTATTGGGTTTTGGTCATTTTAAACTTAGGCATTGCTGTTCCGGTTTCGGTTGCGAATATGGGGACTTTTGAGACTTCTATGGCTTTTGGGTTGAGTCGTGTGGGGATTCCTTTTTCAGAAGGGTTCTTGGTTGCCGGAGTGCATCATTTGATTCAGTGGACGGCTATGGGGACTACTGTTTTGTTGGTTTTTATGAAAGATGGCTGGTTGAGTTGGCGAAATTTTCAGCGAAAGAAGTGAGAGTAAGAAATCCCATCGAACTCATGGTGTTTTTCGGGAACAAGTTTTTTCTCTTCTAGATTTTTTTTGATTGTGCTTGGGTTCTTGGGTGGTGTAGGCTTGACATTT
>DAISZI010000274.1:0-2513 GCA_036824885.1 Oligoflexia bacterium | reverse complement strand
AAGTAAGGTGAGGGTATAAGTATCTTGTAGTATTTATGTGATTAGTCACCAGCAAATAATAATAAAAAAAAATCTCTCTTGGGGCTCTAGTAATCGTCAATTGCCTGATTTATTGAGAACGTTATAATTTGATGTCTTCTTGATTGTTGGGTGTATAAACTTGTTGATTCCTGATGACAAATATCCGGTTAATTGATATCGACACTGGCACATCTGAAAAGGTGACTTGGCACTATAAATTCGTGACTGAAATAATTTTAAGAATCAAATCTCAAAAACTTTTTAAATAAGTGCTGCTCGAAAACGGTGAAAAAGCGAAGACAGCCATCTAATATCTCGATTTCAGGGGGAAATAAATCGAACTGACCTTCATGTGAATTTCTAGAAATCACTAAGTTCATTGTTAGTTTTATTGATAAATCACATTTTTTTGAAAAAATGGCTGACTAGTTACCATTCTGTAAAAGATGTTAGAACATACTTAATTAAATAAATATATCATTCAAGTTCAATTGTTAAAAAAATCTGATGCGACAACACCCGCCTAAATACCCTTAACATCTCAAACTTCGAATTTAAAAGTCAGAATTACAAGCGTTACACAAAAAAGAGGAGAATTAGGAAGAAAGTACGATCAAGAGCAATGAGCCGAATAACACATGGTACTTTTTATTTAAATGCGACTAAAAAGACCACAAATTCCCGCTCCGATTCAAAACTTACTTGCAAGCTCTTCTAAAACCTAGATTTGTGAATTAATTACTTAGATCACTCTCATGCGAATGTTAGGTGACGTTAAAATAATAATTTTTATTAATTTTATATTCATGCATTTTTTGGTTCTTCATCACCTTGATGGTGGGTTTTATAGTCCAAAATCTTGCGGGGGGCAATTCTATTAATTAATCAGATATGCTTATTGAGCCCAACGATCCCATGAATGACAGAATTTAACAAAATAAACTTTAGGCCCCATCTTCTAGTGTCGTGATCAGAAAATTTTTTACTATGATCCAAAGTGTGTGAGCACATGAAATAATAATAAATTTTTTAATAGCAGCCTAGCTAAAAGCTTTTGCTGTTTTACGATCCGTCTTTTTGAGTACGGTAAATTTTGAACAGCGAGGCTCCAATAATGACTTCTCCATCTCCAATACACATTTTTTGCCTCACGATTATCTGGACGTTCGTCAGTATCTACGCAATAAGTATTGCACCCTCGACCTGCTTTTTCTACTTTTTTCTATCTCAAATATCTATGCTAATCAAAGCCTGAATGATTCATGCTATATGAGCACTCTAACTTCCTAAGTTTTTCAAAAATGAGCTGAGTGTTCGCTATTTAGCGGACACTCAGCAAATCAGCAAACTACCCAAGCAGAATCACAATGATGAAGAAATTGCATGTAATCGCACTGACCAAAGGCTTAAGGAGTAGATACATTGATACAACTACCACCACGACAGATTTTAAAAGGCCAAGAAAATTTCCATTTTTTTCGAGGAGCAAAAGGATCTGATCTATCGGTATAATTACGCTCAAGATTCACGACAGTCTCAGGATTCATTAGCGAAAGTGCACGAGCTCCCTCCTGATAAATATTATTGCTTTTAAGACTCAAGTTTTTCAGAGGAGCTTCTGTTTTAGAAAGTGCGATGGCTCCTTGATCACCTATGCGATTAAAATCAAGGTTAAGATCAGTAATATTTTTTAATCCAGAAAGAGCGATAGCTCCTTCATTGTTAATTCCGGATTCATTAATATTTAATTGCCTGAGATGTTCCATTTTAGGTAGTATTTTAAAAATTTCTTTCCAATCATCACCCGAAAATGAATTACGGGAAAGATGTAATTTAGAAATGTTACTCATTTTAGAAAGTGCTTTCGAAAAAACCGATCCAGAAACGTCAAGCGGATTAGCAGCAATGTTTATGGTAAATTCATTGTTTTTAAAAGATTTTTTAAGAAGATCTGCAGCTTGTTCAAAAGTTAGTTTTTTCTCAGAAAGATTAAACTCAGTAAGACCGCCTAGTGATTCATGAATACTGAGAATTCCATCTCCAGTTATTCTATTATTGTAAATATTTAATTTTTCAAGACCCTTGATTTGAAGAATGTACGCTATTGCATCATCATTAATATTACACGAAGAAAGATCCAAATTTTTAACAGTCAGATTAGCGATGTGCTTTACCCCCTTACTAAGATTTGAATTATCAAAAAGATTCAATTTTTCAAGACCCTTAATTTTAGCAATGTGCATTACTCCAGCATCCCCGATACCACACAAAGAAAGATTCAAATCTTTAATAGAAGTCATATCAGCAATGTGACTCGCTCCCTCATCGCCGATTTCATTATTAGAAAGATTCAATTTTTCAAGACCCTTAATTTTAGCAATATGCACTACTCCAGCAGCCCCGATACCACACCCATAAAGATTCAAATCTTTAACAGTCAGATCAGCAATGGCTCCATCATTACCGACCACATTACCAGAAAGATTCAATTT
>DAISZI010000273.1:0-2533 GCA_036824885.1 Oligoflexia bacterium | reverse complement strand
ATTAGTAAAACCGCCAGCAATGAGCACTTTTCCGTCTTTCATTTTAGTTGCAGAATGCCCAAAACGAGAAACTTCCAACACCCCAATAAGAGCTGTCCTAGAAGTCAATTCGTAGATTTCAAAATGATCACACAAATGATCCCCACCTACGAAGAGAATTTGATTTCCACCGTCAATTAAAGTGGCAGTATGACCCGCTCTACGCTCGACCAAGCGCCCTCCGTCTGTCCATTGTAACCTACGGGTATCCAAAATAGAAATCTCCGCTTTTAATATACGCTCTTTATTCATTCCACCAGAAAATACGATCCTTCCATCTGAGATGGCACAGCTCGCCATTCCCACACATCCTTCATTGAAGCGACACGAATACAACTCTGCCGCACTGGTCAATTCACTGTAATCCTGAGACAGACAAAAAGCTTCATTCAGCATTGAGCAGTGAAAAGGCCTCAGGTTTCTTCGGACATCCAAAAGATTGAGATCAGGTAGTGCAGACAAAGACTGCACCTCATCGATACGGTTTCCTTGAAGCCATATTTTTCGAAGAGAGGGCATCTCTGCAAGTGATGAAACATCAACTAATTTATTTTCATTTAAGTTCAATTCCTGAAGCTGCATCAGAGACTTAAGCGCAGGTAAACGCTTTGCACCCTCAGGTCCATCTGCGCTCTCCAGTACATTTTGACTCAGATTCAATTTTTTGAGACGGTGCAAGGCACTCACAGGCCTCAGATCAACCAATTGTTTAGCAGAAAGATCTAGCTCCTCAAGCGTAACTAGAACTTCCTCCGCTTTTTCACAGGTATCTCCTTCTTCCCACTCACCCTGGTTCATCCCAGATTTTTTAAAGGCAATCTGATTCAAAACCTCAATCGTGTATCCAAGATCACCATTTGAATGCCTCTGATCACAGTACTGTGCATAAGTGACGGGCTTTAAAAGTTTTTGAATATCATCATTTGTGCAGTAGACTTGGGTTCCAACCCCTAATTGAGCTCGAAGCTCTCGCAGCGAATTTCCGCATTGGGACGGATTTTCATAGCAATCACGAACTCCAGCTGCAATTTCAGTCAAGTTACTGCGAAAATAGCCTGCAAGATGTTTCATTTTCGAGAACTGACCCGGAGTCCCGTCCGGTCGATTCTTACTCAAACGAGGAACCTGAGCATTCAAATAGCGAGATGATTCTAGCCAATTCTGATAATTCTCTTCAAAAAGACCCTGCATTTCTCTTAGATTTACGACTGACGTAGTGACCTCCTCTGCAACAGGAGGATGGGAAAACTCACCACCTAAATAAATCCAAGGCTGAGTGTGCAACTTCAAGAGTGCATAGTTCCTACGTTCACGTATTTGGGTCGGAAAATCATTGCCATCTTGACCATTGCCGTACTTAGCAATACCAGCCATGACTTGGATGCAATGGTTTAATTCTCCAAAAGTACAACTGATAAGCCTTAATTCATCCTGCTCTTTTGCTTGCCCGTGAGAGCAACCAGATGAAAAGGCAGATCCTAAATAACTCGGATCTCCTCCCTCCTGAATGGCACTGATCGTTAGTTTCGTCTTCTTACTGAAACTCTGACTTTCTGTTTGAAGTTCCCCATTCGCCGAAAACAACGGTCCATTTACTGAAAACTTGGCCTCGAATGCCTCTTTTTCCTCTTTTGAGACAAAATCAACCCTCATATTGATCAGAAGGCGCGCCCCCTCTTCTATACTGTAAACGTAATCATCACCACAACGCTTAAACCATAGCATGGAATCTTCTAAATACCGCTCGAAGCCAGAGTTGATCTGTATGGGGTAATTTCTATCATTCACTAAAAACGTCTCGGATAAGTATTCCGATAAGTAATTGAAGGAAAGAGACAAGGCACTTTCTTTAGATTCGCTCAAAAATTTAGCTGAAGCACTTGCTTCAATGACACCTAGACGAGCTTTTCCTCCAACTTCAAATCCTAATTTCTTAGCTAAACTACTTTGATCTGTCTCTAAGCGAAGTTGGATGCTCCCACTATTTAACTGACTTCCTTGCGTCTGACGAGAATCACTACCTGAAACGCAAGCCCCTCGAAAAGACTGAGCCTTTGAATCATAGCCAGTCCCTAAAGATCTCACCATGCCGCTGCCTTGTCTTATGGTAATTTCTGCTGCATGCGAATTTTGATAAAAAAACAACCCATAGAGCGTAATGGCATGCAGAGCGCACTTCGAAAGAATAAACCATCTGAATTTTTTAAAAATGATCATGCTACCTCTTTTAAGCTTGATTCATGGATAATTTTTTTATTATAATCTGCTTAGTTTTGATAAAAATTTGTCGCAAACTGAATAACGCGTACTAAACGCAAATCTGAAGCTATCGTATTTTTTAATGTATTAGCGGCCTCCGGATCTCTTCTAAGTAAAATCATGTACGCTTCTATTTGATCACCTACAATAGCTTTTTTTACTAGATCTGAAGATCCAACCGGAAATTGCACTTGAGTGATAAAATGACCAATATTTTCGGTAAGTTCTGATCTTG